>JBGQDD010000181.1:0-6752 GCA_041495665.1 Candidatus Acidiferrum sp. | reverse complement strand
GCTCCCGCTGCCCATCTCCGAGCGGTGCGCGATGATGTAGGCGGTTCCATCCGTATCGATCGCCAGGTACACGTTCGGCTGCAGCGGTGCCGCGGTCATGCCAGCGGGGCCGCCGCTTGTGGAAGTTGCGCCAAACAATTTCTCCGGCATCAGGCGAATGCTCAGAACAAAGGCTCCCGCTCCGAGCACGCCTTTTCGAAATCCCCGCCGGCCGCTTAGCAACTCACGATCGCGGTTGGAAATATTGTCGATATGAATCATGTGCCCTCGCTCCGCCACTGGACGAAAATGGATACCAAACGGTCTAACGCCACGCTCCATCCTACCGCCAATTCGTTTTCTTGCAAGCCCGGCCGACGCGAAGCATGCCGCCCCGATTGCCCGGGAGTTAAGTGATTCCACGCGTCGAAAAAATGCGCGTTGCGATTTTGGGCCGGACAGTACAATCTGAAACACGGCAGAAGAACAAGTCATGTCTCCAGACTTTATGCGGCGCGCCATCGAGTTAGCGCTGGAAAACGTCCGCTCGGGAAGCGGCGGGCCGTTCGCTGCCGTGATCGTCAAAGAAGACGGCATCATTGCCGAAGGCACGAACCGCGTCACTCTTGCGAACGACCCGACGGCGCATGCGGAAGTCGTAGCCATTCGCGAGGCCTGCCGCGTTCTCGCTGATTTCCAACTCAGCGGCTGCGATCTCTACACGACGTGCGAGCCTTGCCCCATGTGCCTCGGCGCGATTTACTGGGCGCGCCCCGCCAGAATTTTCTACGCGGCAACCGCGGCCGATGCGGCGGTCGCCGGTTTTGACGACGCCTTCATCTATGACGAGCTGAACATCGCACCGGCCGGCCGGAGCATTCCGATGACGCAGCTTCTCCGCGGCGATTCCCTCGCTATTTTTTCGGCCTGGAAGCAACAGGGAAACAAAACGCTCTACTGACGCGAATTCTCGGTCTTCCATCCTCACCCGCGATTCACGAGTGCTTACGGCTCCGGCCACGCGCCCAGCGCGCGCCGCAGATCGACCAGCTGGCCCAGGTGATAGGCATTGTGATCGGCCATCATCAGTGCCTCGCGCAGAATCGTCTGGCCGTCTCCGTGCGAAATCGCCGCGTACAAATCGGTTTTCGGGTTTTTCACCAGCTTGATCATTTCCTGAAGATCGAGCTGGAACCCTTGCACGCTCTTGGCCCACGCCGCTTCATCCGGCGGTACGGGCGTCTTCGGCCAATAGCCCTCGGGAAATCCCGGCGAGACGTGCTTGGCGTTGCGGCTGAATTCCAGGATGTCCCATTGCGCGATCCGCACGTGCTCCATCAACTGCCATCCCGTATGCCGCAAGCCTTCGACGAATGCTCCTCGTTTCGCTTCGGGAAAACCCTCGATCGCGTCCATGAAGTGGACGTGCGCCTCGCCACCCTTCAAGAGGGATACGAGGTGCTCGCGCAACGCCTGATCGTGATTTCCCGCTTTGCTTTTCTTTTTCGTGGTCCGCTTGGTTTTTTTCTTCACGGTGTTTCCCATTTCTCCGAGAGAAGCAGTTGCTGCGTCGAGTACGGAACCATGTGCTGCGTCGTTTCATGAATCCGGCCGTCCGGAGATTCACAGATCATAAATACTATACGCGGAACCCCTCAAATCGTCTCTCTCTGCGGGCAAACCGATTGCCGGGAACCCGCTCGGCTGGCATACTTTCTTCTCCCCGCTACAACCAAGAGGCAATCGATGAAACGTGAATATCACCGCTGGTACTCTCATCGGCTTGGCATGGAGCTAGGCGTCGCCGTCTTCGGCCACTGGGGCCCGCCGCTCCTGGGTTTCCCGACCAGTGCCGGCGACGAGTGGGAGTTCGAAGGCCAGAGCATGGTCGGCGCACTCGCGGATTTCATCGACACTGGTAGAATCAAACTCTTCACCGTGAATTCCATCAACGGACACAGCTTTTACAACAAGAGTGCGCACCCGTTTCACCGCAGCTACGTGCAGACCGTTTTCGATTCCTATCTGCGTGAAGAGGTCGTTCCTTTTATCTGGAACAATTGCCAGTCACAGGTCGCCATCTCCACGATGGGCGCTTCTTTTGGCGCGTACCACGCCGCGAACAGCCTCTTCAAGCACCCCGACGTCATCAAACGCTGCCTCGCGATGTCCGGCGTCTACGACTTGCGGAATTTCATGGACGGCATGTACGACGACAATTTTTATTTCAATAATCCCGTCGATTATCTTTCGAACGCCAGCGATCCCTGGTTCTATCAGCAAATCGCCAGCTGCGATATTCATCTCAGCACCGGTACGGGCCCCTGGGAGAACAGCGGGCCTACCTACCGCCTCGCTGAAGTCCTCTCCAGCAAAGGCATTCGCCACTCGCTCGATAACTGGGGCCCCCAGGGCGGCCACGACTGGCCGTATTGGAAACACCAGATGCGCGAATATATCTCCCAGCTTTTCTGAGTCTGATTTTCGAGGGGAGTTGAAAGAGGATCTTCAGGCCAAGCCGAGGTGCTCGAGCTGGTACTGGCCTTTTTCGATGACCTGATCGTCGTCGATCCATACGTCGCATTTGCGGGTAAGTACGTCAACGTGCGTCTTGGATTTCCAATCGGCGTGGGTCTGGCTGCCGTAAGGATCTCCGAACGCGATGTGCACGCCGGGAAATTTCTCATCTTGAAGCAGAATTCCGATCATCTCGGATAGCCCAAGGTTGGTGCCGAAAGCGAGTTCGCCGACCCGGTCGCTGTTTTCGTCCGTGTGGCAGTAGTCCCAGAATTCCTGCTCCAAATCCTTGCGGGCACATTCCACGCCGACGAGCCGCGCACCCTTGATCTCCAGCGTCAGCGGCGTGGCCTGCAGGTCGCCGTATTTTCCATTGAAGTGATCGCCGGCCGTGGCGTCGCAAACGAAGGTGCCATCCACCGTTGCGGGGGTGGTGAAAACTTCGCCGGCCGGAAGGTTCGACCAGTAGCGCGGGCTGATGAGCCCGCTGGTCTTTACCCAGTCGAGGCCGCGGTCGAAATGCGCCGCGATCTTTGTGCCGGCTTCAGTCGTTACCGTGAGGGTTTCGGCGCGCAGCATGCGCTCACGCAACTTGTCGCTCAGGCGATCCACCATGCGGTAATCCGCGCGCATGCCCTGCTGCATGATCTGCGGTGTTACGCCGACCATGTGCGCGTATCGAATCTGCCTGCGCTCGACCACTCTCACGATGGCCATGCGCGCACCCAGTTCGCCCAGCTGAGGTGTCATGCACATCACGCCGACATCCGCGGTTTCCAAGGCTTCCAGCACATCCGCTGGAGCGGCCTTCATCGGCCGTGGTCCAAAAACTTCCAGCAGTAATCCGGTATAAGGCGCGCGCCGGTCTTCCAGCGCGGCGGCGATACTGGCCGCAACCGCGCGGCTGGCTTCATCGGCAATCAGGGCCACGTGTTCCCCGGGTCGCACACCAAGACACGTTTCCACGGCGTTCCGCGCGCCGGGCATCAAGTCCGCTTGTGGGGAACCAAATTTCATCCTAATAATTCTACTTGAATTGGCCAGATATTCTAGCGCCGGTATTTGTTGAGTCTTCCTTTTTCAACTGGCCGTTTGGCCGGTCCAAGGCATCCTACGAGGGACAAGGGAAGCGAGTGCGCTTTCGAGCAGAGCTTCTTCCCGATCAGTTGGCCGCCGAGCTCCGCGGTGATACTCGAAACGCCGGCACCTGGCCGCCGCCGCTGGTCACGTTGGCGAGGCCGGTGGCGCTGAGGCGGGTGAGAAAGCCACAGAGTTTTCCGCGGAATAAGTACGGGGCGAAATCCACCAGCATGTCGCGGTAATCGACCTTGCCCACGTCCGCGATGTAAGGGAAAACTTCGCGGCGGATGGGGATGCGTTCCTGGACGATCCACACGCCGTTCTTCGCCGAAAGCGCAAACTCGATCGCTGCGTCCCAGGCGGCTTCACTGGTTTCCCATCCGAGGGTCACGCCGGTGCCGCCATACTCATCGCTGGGCTTAAGGACCAGGTTTTCGCGCTCTTTACGGATAAAGGCGAGCAAATCGATGCGCTGGCCGAAGTGCGCCGTCCCGACGTCCGCGACAACGCGTGTCCACGGAATATGCTTGCGGATCAGTTCGCGCTCGCCGTGGGAGAAGAGCCCGCCGTTTTGCTCGTCCGTCAGCACCGCGAAAAATGCCTTCACATGCGGAATCTTGCAGCGGAAGTTATTCGCCACACACACGGCGTTCGCCGAGTAAGCTTTGACCAGCGCGGAACACTCGGCAGGCTTGGCCACGATGTCGTTGATGAGCACGCGGCGGTAGACCAGATCGATCTTTTTGTCCTGCGCTACCAGCGATTTGCCGTCCCACTCGAGCTCGCGTGGGTCCGCGATGAGCGTGGGGATGCCCATTTTCTCGAAGCGCTCCTGCATAATTTCAAACTCACTCACCGTCGGCACGTCTTCCCAGTCCACGATGGCAATCTGCGGCTTCGTGGACGATCCTCCCCAGTCCAGGTAGCTCATCACCAGTGCATCGAGCAGCTTGGCGCTGAGAGGGTAACTGTGAACTTCATACAGCTGCGCAAATTTGCCCATCACCGGGAGTTCGCGGAAGATCTCCGCGAGCGTCTCCGCGTAGCCCGCACCCGCCGGCGATTCGCCGTTGTATTCCGCAAATTTCAGCGAGTCCGGAAGTAGAAACGCATCCAGCCGCGAGGCCGTGCTCGCCCGTCCATATCCCGTGGGAATTCGGGCGAGACGCTCCTCTTCCTCTCGCAGATGCAATTGTGCAAGAAGATGTTTGTCGTCGAGCGCGGTGTTTACGATGCGCTCGCCGAGATCCGCGATGGTTTCCGCGACGGTTCTTACTCGCTCTTCGTCTTCAGGAGAAAGAAAAAAGGGGCGCAGGAACGGACAGTGAACGCGGTCGCCAAAAGTAAGCTTGGCTCGGCGCATGCGCTTGAACAAATCTTCCGGGAGCGCCGGCACGCGCAGAAGCGTGGTTTTCAATATGGCGTGCCAGTCCTCCGCCGGGGATGGAGGCAGTACCAAAGGTGTCGGAGCGCTGGTCATTTCATCACGATCCCTGTGCAAACCTGGAAGCCGGAGCGGCCGCTGATTTTTGTCCGGCAGAGGCGCTCTTTGGAGCTCCCGTAAACCCCGCGGCTGCGCCGATGCCAAGCATTTCTTCCCAGCGCGGCCAAGGAAGTGAAGCCTTGCCATTCAGAGCGCGGTCAATCACCAGCCGCGCCATTTTTTCCACCACCTGCTCGAAATAGAATTCTGTGATGCGCTCGCGCTCGAAATCCGGCGCCGGATTCAGGAAGTCGATGGCGTAGGGCACCCCGTCCTTGACGGCGAACTCGATGGTGTTCATTTCGTAGCCCAGTGCCTGGTTGATGGTCTGCGCATCTTTCACGACGCGCGCCCCAAGCTCCGGCGTCAGGTATTGGTGGTCCACCAGGTATCTGCGTTCCTTGGGATCGTAGTGCACGGGAATAATGTCCGTCTTGCCGAAAGTGAAGCAACGCACGTACTGATTGAAATCGATGAATTCCTGCAGCGTCATGCAGTAAGGCGAAGTCTTGTCATACGCCGCGAGGAGTTCCTCTTTGTTATGCACTTTGTAGACGTGCTTCCAGCCGCCGCCCGAAAAAGGCTTCAAGATGGCGGGTCGCCCTACGTAATCGAGTAGCCCTTCCCAGTCCACGGGATATTCCAGGTTGTGGAGCGACTCGCCCGTGATATCCACGTCACTGGGATAACCTTTCTGCGGGAGGAGTACGGTCTTGGGGATGGCGATTCCCAGCTTTGCGGCCACGGCGTAGTTGAAATACTTGTCGTCGGCGGTCCACCAGAACGGATTGTTGATGACGTAGCTTCCCTGAAGAACGGCGTGCTTCAGGTAGCCGCGGTAATATTCGACTTCATGCGAGATGCGGTCGACGATGACGCTATAGCGCGCGGGCTCGCCCATGCGCGTGCCGCCCAGCTTCACAAATTCCGCGGTCACTCCGTCCCTTGCGCCGAGCGTCTTCACGCGCTCGATAAAAGCCGGAGGAAAGCTGTATTCCCGCCCGCAGAGAAGGCCAACCGTTTTCATGTTCGCGCTCCTGTCAGGGTACTGTGGAACTGCCTCGCTTGCGACTTCCGTCAATTCACGGCGTGTGCTGAGGAATTGCGGGGCGCCGTAACGCCTCCACGCGTTTCGGCTACCAGGTGCCGGACCACCGCTTTCAAGTCGCCGGTCTCCTGGTACACGCGCAACTGTCGGTCCGCGCTGGTGCCTTCGTTCAGGATCGTGTGCACGTATTCGACGGCGCTGCGGCTGCCCAGGTCATCGACGACGTCATCCACCAATTCCAGCAATTCGGGAACCAGTTGGCGCATGGGCACTTCGGCTTCCTTGCCGAAATCGATGAGTTTTCCATCGATGCCGTATCGCGCCGCACGCCACTTGTTCTCCTCGATGAGGGCGCGCCGGTACAGACGCCAGCTCACATTGCCCTGGTAGAGGCGGTGCAGCTTCACAATGATGGCCTGCGTGAGTGCCGCGATGGCCACTGCTTCCTCGACTCGCGTCGAGACGTCGAACAGGCGGAATTCCAGCGTCCCGAACGTCGGGTGCGGGCGCACGTCCCACCAAATCTTCTTGCCGTTGTCGATGCAGCCGGTCTTGATCAGCAGATCGACGTAGCTTTGAAACTCGGCGTACGACACGAATTGGCCCGGAATGCCGGTACGCGGGAAGTTCGAGAAGATGATCGAG
>JBGQDD010000180.1:0-6831 GCA_041495665.1 Candidatus Acidiferrum sp. | reverse complement strand
GAGGGGCTGATGATTCTGCCAGGGCACCGCTTGGCAGCCCACGTTCACGATTTTTCCTGGAGCGGCGTGCGGCGCTATCTCGAACCATGGTTCGCGGCGGAGGAATTCCCGTTCTCGGGCAGCGGGGAGAGGGCCGAAGCGAAAAAGAAATTTCTTGCGAAACTCACCGGCGCGCGCACGAAACGGGCCATCGGCGTTTATCCCGCTCCGGGGGAGCAGAAGCGCGCGTTCTACGTGCTGACGCTGCGCGAAGGCGTCAACCTGGCGCAACTCCTGCCCAATGTTTCGCCGCTGCAGCGCGAACTGGACGTGGTGCTGCTGCACGACGGAATATTGGAGCCGGCGCTGGGCATCACGCCGCAAGCGGTGACCGCGGAAGCAAACCTGACGTACGAACGAGAAGCTGCGGCGGCGCTCGATGCCGTGGACAGCGGGCGCGCGCAGATTTCGTTCCTACTGAATGCCTGCGACGTCGAGCAAGTGATGAAGATCGCGACGGCCGGCGAAGTGATGCCGCAGAAATCGACTGACTTTTATCCCAAGCTGATGAGCGGAATCACCATGTATCGAGTCGGGAGCTAGTGCGTAAGGAATCCTTGCTGCGGCACCCGTGCCGCAGCGAACCGAGCAGTCCGAACTTTCGCTCGGCATCGGAGCAAAGCCCGGATCCGCCAACCTTGTACTGGCAGCTACAATCCATCGATTCCAGCGTATAATTGATCCATGAGCACGACGATTCGCCTGACGCCTCATGGCGAGCAACTCCTGCGCGAACAGCTCTCGGCTGGTCCTTATCGCTCCGCGGAAGAGGTCATCGAGCGAGCGTTGGAATCTCTCGCTCATGAGAACTCCCATCGCAATGGTTCCACTGCCGCCCTCCAGAAGAGTGCCTCCGAAGCAATTGCGGAGATGATGGAGTTGCGCGGAAACTTGACCCTCGGCGGGCTCAAGATCAAGGACCTGATCAATGAGGGCCGGAAACACTGATGTCTCGCTTCGTGCTGGACGCATCCGCCACGCTGGCGTGGTGCTTCAAGGACGAGTCCGTTGACTGGATCGACTCCCTGTTCCGCGGACTTGGCGCTGGCGATCAAGCCGTGGTGCCAAGGCACTGGACATTCGAGATTGTCAATTCCTTCCTGATGGCTGTGCGGCGCGGCCGTATGAAACGTGATGAACTTGATCGCGCCCTCCGGATCCTCTTGGCCCTGCCCATTCACACTGACCTGATTGGCGACGCGGTCCTGTTCGATAAAATCCCTATCCTTGCCGAGCAGTACGCGCTGACGGCCTACGATGCTGCGTATCTCGAGCTGGCGCTCCGCGAGCGCATCCCACTTGCCACCCTCGATGGGCAGCTCCGCGCCGCCGCAATCTCTGCCGGAGCCGCGCTCGCCGACTAGGTTCGAGGACTTCATAAGGTGATGAACGAGATCACGATGTATCGGGCGGAATGAGGACCGTTGGGACGTCTTAACGTTTGAACGTCTGAACGTTAAGGAGCGATCCCTCACTTCCGATGGTCGCTCAGGACAGGAGTCCTTATCGTATTCCTGGTTAACCATAACCGGGACCCCTACCCCATGTTTTTTGTAAGTGTTGCATCTAAAGGATTTAGCTAGACCGTAAGTCTTTTGTTTGCAACACTTACAGGGAGATTCATAAGTGTTGCAGCTAAAGGACTTAAAGCAATAGTGGGCGGTGCCCCGACAGGGTCGGGGCAGGAGGATAAGGCAATCGTGAGGTAAGGAAGCAAGGAGGTGACAATGCAAGGAAAGGAACGGGGAGATTGTTCAGGCGGGCTGGCGAGATGGAGGCGAGGATGGGCTCGAACTATCAAAGGACAGGGTAGCACGATGGTTAATGCTTGTCAAGGATAACTTGTTAGTGATTCGAATGGATGTGGGCTATTTGACACAGTGGGGTTCAAGTTGGCGGAGGGAAAGGGTTTGCGGGAGGGGTGGCATTCGAAAGAATTGTGGAAATCTGTGGAAAAGGCAAAGCAGGTTAACAGTCGACAGTAGAATTGCCTAAAGAGTCGCGACAGGAAAAGTCAAAATCTCCAACATTTGGTGGGCGACCCGCCCACTTGCGCCCTGTTATAGGATCCGGCAGATTTCGGGTATAGACTTTCCTATTCCTGCATGGTAGATATCTTGCAATTACCTCGAACGTTGGGTTCCCTTCGTGTTCCGATCTTTCGGTAAGTGAGCCTGAACGAATCGTTGGACGGTGGTACGGGGGAGGCGAAATGGCCGAGACGGTTGTTGTTCTGGGAGCCGGGGCGACCAAGTCCTGCGGCGGACCTCTAACCAATGAAGTCCTGCATGACATGCTCAAGGACAAGAGCGCTCCCGAGACAACCGAAAAGCTCAACAAACTGGAAGGTTTCCTCACCCAGGTTTTCCGGCTGCCAACGGATGCGAATAACCAGGACTTTCCCGGGCTACCGCTATTCATGAGTTTGCTTGATACGGCTTTGGAGCGTCGACAGTCCTTTCATAAGGGATGGGACGTCGCCCAAATTTCGGAAATCCGGCAGGCGATGGAGTTGGGCATCTTCGAGCTGCTAGAACGTAAACTGAATCAGGCGCAGACCACCAATCACTTCAGCCTCCTACAGAAGCTATATCCTCCACCTGTGGAGCCCGACGTGGTTTCCTTGAACTACGACTTGATTATTGACACGGCGATGATGTTCTACAGCGAACAGCGCGACGACCACGAGGGGCGATTGCCGAATTACTGCTGTGATATTCAAACTGAGTTTTACAAAAGTGAGCCGCGGCGCTTCGGAACCCTGCTGAAGTTGCATGGCTCGCTCAACTGGCTGCACTGCAAGACCTGTCACCGGCTGGAGATTGGCGCTTCGGAATCCAAGCGATTCCTGAAAGTGCTGAACCGGCTGCTGGGTTCCGGCGCGCAGGCAACTCTTGATACGGCGTATCTTTCGAAAGGCAGTCCATGCCAAATCTGCGGCTCGGAGCTGCGACCTCTTCTAGTTGCGCCCAGTCATTTGAAGGACTATCGCAATCCCCATCTGATGCAAATCTGGTATGAAGCGGAGCGGATCTTGCGGCAAGCAAAGCGCGTAATCTTCATCGGCTACAGTCTGCCCGATGATGATTTGGAGGTGGTTTACCTTTTCAAGCGCGCATTGGCACACCTTGAGCCAGCCCAGATAACGGTGGTTGAGTATGACCTGACAAACCCACCTCTGAACGGTCACGAAGTTGGCCGCAGGTATCGAGCGCTTTTCGGGGATGTTAATTGGCATCCGGAAGGAATAGACAATTGGTTGACGATGGAGCCACAAGCAGCGTCGGCCCAGGCTTAAGGCATGGAAAACCACATGGCATGGCCGCTCCAGCATGTCCATGTTCGACCGCGGGTCCGGGCGCTTCAGCGGCAAAAGCATATCGCATTGGGGTAAGGAGGAGACATGCCTAAAGTAAGTATCGAACCGCAAGAAGTTTTGCTGACGTCGGGGCAGGCCGCAACGTTCCACGCGATCGACACGCCGCGGGGCGCTCCGGTGAGCTGGAGTCTGAATCCGCCAAGCGGCAGCGGCACCTTAGCTCCTCCAGCGGGAAACACCCCGACGCCGTCAGCAACCTTCGTAGCTCCGTTAATAGTGTCCACCGCGCAAACGATTGCAGTGATCGCCAGCGTAAACAGCGATTCGGCGAGCGCGACCATCTACCTGATACCTGATGCCATCTCCATCGTGCCCGCAAAAGCCGACCTCCAAGCTGGCCAACGGCAGGAATTTATCGCTATCGTGGCGGGGGCCGCGCCAGCTCCAGCGTCTCCGACAGCGTCTGGCCCGCCGCCAGGAAAGGTAAGCTGGATTCTGAGCCCTCCGTTGGGCAAAGTGAGTCAGGTAGAGGAGAAAAACGCGACGTACTTCAAAGCGTTATACGAAGCTCCCCCCGAGATCCCAGACTCAACAAAGGTCAACGTCACGGCGACGAGCGAGGCTAGCGGGAAGCAGGCCACCGCGGTCGTGAACCTAAGCTCACCTCCATGGACGGGTGTAGGCGTCCAGCTTCTGGGAGGATTTCTTCTACTGGTTTTCATGCTCGTGTTCCTCATGGTGTTGCTGTGGCCGCCGGCATTGCCGAGTCCTGACACGGCGAAGGCAAACCGCGCGGAGGCCGAAAAGACGCTAGATGACAAGACTAGTGCGTTGGAGAAGGCAGAGACTGCCTCACTTCAGGCAAACGCAAAGCTCACAAGAATTCAAGCGCAAAGCAAGAAACAGGCGCAACAGGCCGGAGCCCCGAGTGGCTCCAAGACTGATGAAAATGCAACAACTCCTGAGCAAGCGCAAGCTGAGTACGATGCCGCGTATTATGCCCGTGAGCGAGCACAGCAAGCACGAGATTTTGCCGAGAAGGATCTCGAAAAGAAGCGGGACAACGAGGAGAAGGCCAACGAACCCGACGTAACCACCAAACTGGCCGGTAAAATCAACCGCGAGCTTGATCTCCTGTGGCTGGTCCTGCTGGCGGGCTGCCTGGGTGCTTTTCTACACATGGGTCAGTCGTTTACTGATTTCGTCGGCAATCGTACAATCAAAAGCCAATGGGCATGGTGGTACTACTTCCGCCCGTTCATCGGGGCCGGTTTGGCGCTGGTCTTTTATGCCGCGATGCGTGGCGGATTCATGGCTATTACGACAGGTTCAAACGCCAAGGCCTCGGAGCTGAACCCCTTTGGCCTGGTTGCTGTCGCCGCGCTGGTGGGCATGTTCTCAAGGGCGGCCACAATGAAGCTTGGAGAGGTTTTTGACACGCTCTTCAAATCCGACAAGGCCAAAGAATCCAAGGACAAGCTGAACCAGTCCACTCAGACTTCAACGCAGTCCGCGGGTTCGACTGCAACAGGTGGGTCAGCAACGACGAAGTAGCGCAGCCTTACAGGGGGTCGGACGGACCCTCGGGAGGAGGTCAATCATGGAGCAGACGAGCGCATCAAGTTCCGGCGCCGGCTTCGCCCGTGGGGGGCGGGATTGGCAATCGGCAAGTTTCCTTATGGCTACGTTCTTTCTAATCGCGCCTATCGCCTTTTTGCTGGTCCTGGCGGGGCGAGGACGCCGAACTCCAGAGGAGGACTATGCGAGAGCGGTGCGCGAAGCAATGCAGCCCACGTCTTCGGGCATCTCGCACTCCCTGGTCTCGGTGAGCCTGGATCAGCCAGTGAAAGTCGTAACTTGGACTCGGCAGAAGAGCATTTCCGACTACCAAGGGAAAACAGCGCCCGCATACAAGGACACGTGGGTAACGGTTTCCCCGTATCTGAAAACTTTCTGTCAGGACTACGTCAAGTCGCATGGCGCCGATCCCAAGCAATTGTCGCTGCGCCTGGAACAGCGATTGGGTCTGCCGCCGGGCAGCAATTACGACACATTTGTGGAGCTAACCGTAGACCCCAAAGACATCTCCAATTTCTTTCGCCCGTGTAGCGCCTCATCTCCCTCGACCAGCGATTGCCAACCGGCATTGCCGCTGAAGCCCGAGGAGTTACAGGCTGATCTCAGAGCCACTGATTCCAAGAAGAAGCAGGAGATGGGAAGCCGCCACTGGTTCCTCAATGCCTACTACAATTCGTTCGCTTCAACTAAGCAGTATCCCTGGACCTCCCTTGGCTATACCTTCGACTGGGCGCCTAGTGAAGCGGGAGACCACCTAGTGAGGTTCGGGGAGAGCGAGTTCGTGATTCCCGCGGGAGCCGCGATCAAGTTCAACGCCGCCACCGATACGGTTAGTTACTGCACCTCGCAATAGCCGGCGTCCTCAGGACGAACGGCGGTTCGACTGACGATCCACTTCTATTATTCCTGCTTGTTCTTTCGGTCGGTGCGGGCGAGAGCGTCTTCGAGCATTTTGGCGATGCGGCGGTCGCGGGCGTCGGGGGTGCGGTAGTAGAAGATGGCGAGCAAGTGGCCGCGGCGATGGGATGGGGACATGCGCTGCCATCCGGCGAGGGCGCGGGGATCGCGGGCAAAGGCGAGCTTTAGGATGGGTGGTAGCTCGCGTTCGGCTTCCATGGTGGCCAGCAACTGCTCGGCGACCTGCTCGGCGCGGCGCACGCGGGCGTCGGCGCTTTTCACCTGCGTGATCCAATCGGCGATCCATTTGCGCATGGAGTAGTTGAGTTGGCCGAACCAGCGGCGGAAGGAGCGTTCTTCGTTGAGGATGCGCTGGAGTTCCGTGGGGACGGTGGCGACGCGCTTCTCGGTATCGGGTTCGAGGCGAAATTGCGCCGTGTCGCCGGGCGCGGCGCACGCGCCCGCTTGCATGCGCTTGTTAACGAGCAGGTAGTGATAGCCCTTGCCGGTGGGGAAGAGCGAGGTGCGAAAAGCGAAGCCGTTGATTTCGCCCTTCACCTTGAGCATGCCGCGCGTTCCCCAGACTTTCGGGACATCGAGCGGAATGCGGACAATGACCCAGCCGAGGTTTGACGGCATGCGCTCAAGCGTGGTTTTGAAGGATTTCGCGACTGGTTTGGGCTTCGGCTTCATGGCACCGAATGAGCGCGCAAAAAATCAAAAGAGGGCACGCTCCAGCGCGCCCTCTTTTTGCGAAAAGACTGAGTGAAAAAAACCGCTACGGCTTCGAGAAGCTGGAGACGGCTTCGGCTTCGGAGTTGTACACATCGAAGACGGTCAGCAGCTTGGTGATTTGCAGGACTTCCTGGAACTTGCTGCCGAGGTGGCAGAGGCGCAACGAGGCACCCTGCGTCTTCACGCTATGGTGCGCGGCCACGAGCGTGCCGAGGCCCGCGCTGTCAATAAAGGTGATGTTGTCCATGTTGAGGACGACTTTC
>JBGQDD010000179.1:0-6868 GCA_041495665.1 Candidatus Acidiferrum sp. | reverse complement strand
CCAGGACCTCGGCACTGCAAAGCGCATCTCCTGAAGCATCGCCGGTGTTGTAGACACATAGGGATTCACCGTGATAAAGATAGTTTCAGGCTTCAATCGACGCACTTGTCGAGAAGGAGGTGATCCCTGAGGTATTCAACGAATTGATTTAGATGAAGGGCGCTTGTGACTCTTCACAAGCGCCCTTTGTTTTTGTCCCTGGGAGGTAACATTTCCTGGTTCTGCAACAAGTGGAGTCCCAGTCCGGCATTTGTCCGGCAACGCGACTTATCAGGAGTTGGACGCTGGCACGTTCTCCCAGTGCATCAGCCGCTCAGATATAGAGGCTTCAACGTAGCTACGAGTACTCCGGGCGAGGCCACAAACCCGTTGCAGGTGTTGCCCGGGCCGAACTCCAGGAGTCGCTGTCCTTCATCCATGCGGAGAGAGCGATCACGCGACAACGCAAGAAGAATGCTGCGACGTGTCATTGTCAAGGCATGATCTTTCTCACTTTGCCGTCTATCCAAGTGAACGCCCAGGATCCCCAGTTTATAAAGATAATCACCGGGTTCTTAGCTTGAATCGGGGTTCCCCCGGGGTCTTCGCTATACTCACCTGGACCCTGGCTCATGATGACCGGCGAATCCGCCCCATCGAGTGTCAGTAACGAACGCATCTCCCATTCCTTGCCGAGTTGGCGTGCCACGACAAGCTCCACTCTCCGGTTCGAACCCACTACTTTAACCAAACCAACAGCCCAGGTTGGCTTTCCGTCGCCATAGAAATTGACCTTCAGGAGACCAGGACAGCGAGCGCCTATGCCCTTCTGAAAGTGCTGTCGGTCGTACTCATCCAGATCTTCCCATCTGATAGGGCGTGTGCCTGGATATTTCCTTGCCATTTCTTCACGCAGGCCGGTCGGATATACGCATCGGTCATTCAATTGCCTGGCTGCGACAACCTGAATGAAAAGGAACAGAAAGGCATTCGCCGCGCAAGTCATTACAAACCTAAGTCGCATCTGGATCAGTCCTTACCCTCGTCATGTGCGCGTCATGCGTCCCTGCGAGGCTCCATCCATAATACTCCCGTCTGCCGATGCAGGGGACTCAGAAACCATAAGAGTGTGGAATAAAAAACCAGACACGGGCTAGTAACCGGGATAAGTCCTGATAAACGCGCTAACCGGACAAATGGATTTTTAGCCGCACAGTGACAAAACCCCCGCGCGAGTGGCAGTCCCTTATGTGGCGGGCGGCGAAATCGAAATCCCTTGATCCTGTGTTACGCCACCCACTTCATGGTCAGTTTCTTGCGCTTCTTGGCGCAGTCGAGAAGATAAAGATCGATCAACTTCTGGTAAGGAAGGCCGGTTTCATCGGCCAGGGCTTTGAAATAGTCCAGAACCTTGGGCACGCGGAGCAAAGTCCCTGCCCTCCCCGACCTGCCGGAGTAAACGCCAAACGAGGGTACCCAACCACTATGGGATCAAGTGCGGGGCAACGATATCGATGAACTCGCGGGAAGTGATGATCTTGGTTTTCTTCCAAAATTTGGGGAAATGGCGCTGGTTGCCGGTGATGAGATAGTCGGCGCGGGCGGCATCAGCGTATTCGAGAAAGATGTTGTCTGCGGGGTCGGTGGTGATTTGAAGCGATTGCGAGGGAGAGACGAGGTGGGCCCGGTTCTCAATGAGTTGAAGGAGTTGAAGCCGGAGGCCTCTGCGGATACGGAGTTTCGGGCGCACCAGGACTGTTCGGTATTCCGACAGGATCAAGGGCGACACGTATAGACGCGCTGGCTTGGTGATGGCGATCAGCAGCACGGTGCGCTGCAACCCGTCGGGTTTGAGCGCCGCGGAAACCACGATGTTGGTGTCGAGAACCAATCGAAGAGGTAGCATTCGCCGCTGCTTCTGGAGCTCTATTCCCGGGGCTTGAGCTGTGGTGATTTCGCTTTTTGGGTACGCGCGGCCTTAATGATGCGGTCAATCTGAACTGACGTAAGGGAGGCAGTGCCCTTCTGCTTTGATTCTTCGCCGATGGCTCTTAGAACCTCCGGCTCCGGGGAGGCCAGGCGCACGTAATCCCTGATGCTGAGGAGAATCGCTCTGGGAATACCGCGCTTTTCAATGACCAGACCGCGGCTGTCCTTCTCAACTCTGCGCAAGAGCTGGCCAAAGTTTGACCGGGCATGCAGAGCCGAAACCACGATGCCGTTATTTCTTGCGGTTTTCAGTGCGGGCATATACTCTCCAGTTCGCCTAATTGAACTGTACAGTCTGTAGCGCCCTTCTGTCAACTCAACGACCAGATAGATCGCGATCTAGAAACGCGCGCAGACCGAAAGAGAAAGATGGCGTGATAAACTCGCCGCCACAAGGGCACAAACGCCGGTGTAACAGCCCAGACGAAATCCCTTGATCCCGTGCTACGCCACCCACTTCATGGTCAGTTTCTTGCGCTTCTTGGCGCAGTCGAGAAGATAGAGTAAATTGGCGGAGCTTCCATGGCACTCGAATCCCACGCGGTGACACTCCAATCTTATGCTGCGCTGGCCGAGATTCGCGACACCCTGCTCGAAACCTACGCGAGCAACGACGCCATGAACCAGCTCATCCTCTCCCATCTGGACCCTCGGGCGTGGCGCGCCCAGCCACCGGGCGAAAAAGGCAATGGCCGGACCATCGCGGCCATCTTCGCGCATCTGCACAACTGCCGTCTTAAATGGCTGAAGAAAAATGCGCCGCACCTGAAGTGTCCGCCGCCACTCGATCCCCACCGCTGCACCATGAAGCAGGCTGCTGCCGCGCACAGGAGAAGCGCCGCGCAGTGCCTGCGCATGTTGTCGGATGCGCTCTCGGCCGCTGCGAATCGCCGCGTGGCAAAGTTCTCTCGCGACAGTTGGATGCCCACGTGGCCCGCCGGAGGGACCATGTTCGCTTACCTGTTCGCGCACGAGGCGCATCATCGCGGCCAGATTTTGATGCTGGCCCACCAGCTCGGCTACCGCGTCCTCGACAAAACCCCCGGCATCTGGCAATGGGAGAAGCTCTGGAAACAAGCCGGCCTTACCACGCGCCCGCGCTGAGTGGAACCCGCCTCGCTGGCTCTTCGGCGGGCTGAAGCCCGCCACCACAAATGCTACCTGCTTGCCTCCGACGGGGCGCGGGTATAGGCTTCTTCGTCGCAGTACGTTTGCGACGCGCGGGGCTTGAGGGGTCTTGTTCCGCACCTACCTGGTAACTGCGCAAACGCACAAGAGGAGGAAACAATGGCAACGGCAACGACAGTGATGCAACCGAACGTCAAGATTGGTCCGACAAAACTGCTGATCAATGGGAAATGGGTGGATAGCGTATCGGGAAAGACGTTTCCGACGATCAATCCGTCGACGGGTGAAGTGATTACGCAAGTGGCGGAGTCCGACGCGGCGGATGTGGACAAGGCGGTGGCGGCGGCACGCGCGGCGTTTGAGATGGGCCCGTGGCGCAAGATGAGCGCTTCGCAGCGCGGGATTTTGATGAACAAGCTGGCGGACCTCATCGAGAAACACGCCGATGAGCTGGCACTACTGGAAGCGCTGGACAACGGCAAGCCGGCGCACGTGGCGAGGGCGGTCGATCTGCCGCTGACGATCGCGTGCTACCGCTACTATGCGGGCTGGGCGGACAAGATTCAGGGGAAGACGATTCCCGTCAACGGCAACTATTTCTGTTACACCAAGCACGAGCCGGTGGGCGTGGTCGGGCAGATCATTCCATGGAATTTTCCGCTGCTGATGCAGGCCTGGAAGCTGGGACCGGCGCTGGCAGCGGGTTGCACGGTGGTGATGAAGCCCGCGGAGCAGACGCCGTTGACCGCGTTGCGTGTGGGCGAACTGGCGATGGAAGCGGGCTTCCCCGACGGCGTGGTGAACCTGCTGCCCGGGTACGGACCAACCGCCGGTGCTGCGATCGCGCGGCACATGGACGTGGACAAAGTGGCGTTCACGGGATCGACGGAAGTGGGCCACTTGATCATGAAGAACGCCGCGGAAACGAACCTGAAGCGCGTAACGCTGGAACTCGGCGGCAAGAGCCCGAACATCGTGTTTGCGGACGCGGACATGGATGAGGCGATTGAGGGATCGCACCAGGCGCTGTTCTTCAATCAAGGGCAGTGCTGCTGCGCCGGTTCGCGGCTGTTCGTCGAAGAGAAGTGCTACGACGAATTCGTGGATCGCAGCGTGGCGCGCGCGAAGAAGCGCACCGTCGGGAGCCCGTTCGATGTGAACACGGAACAGGGGCCGCAGGTGGACCAAGATCAATTCAACAAGGTGATGAGCTATATCGACGCCGGCAAGCGGGAGAAGGCGATGCTTTCCACCGGCGGCAACCGCGTCGGGGACAAGGGCTACTTTATCGAGCCGACGATTTTCTCCGACGTGCAAGACGACATGAAGATCGCGAAGGAAGAGATCTTCGGGCCGGTCATGACCATCCTCAAGTTCAAGGACCTGGACGAGGTCGTGGACCGCGCCAACAAGACCATGTATGGACTCGCCGCGGCCGTATGGACCAAGGACATCACCAAGGCGCATGCCATTGCGAACAGCGTGCGCGCGGGAACGGTGTGGGTGAATTGCTTCGACGTATTCGACGCGGCCGCGCCGTTTGGAGGGTTCAAGCAGTCGGGGATCGGGCGCGAACTGGGCGAGTATGCGTTGTCGAATTACACGGAAGTGAAAACCGTCACCGTCAAACTATGAACGAACCAACAGGACTTGAAGGACCCGCAGGGGCACGATTTATCGTGCCCCTGCGTTTTTTTGCAGCGGCCGTAGTTTTCTTCGCGGCGTTCTTTTTCGTGGCGCAAACCGGTCATGGGCAATCCAATTCAGAACCGGGCATCGCGCAACGGCACGCCCAGCATTTGCGCTACGGAATTAATTTGAGCGAGTGGTTCGCGCAAGTGTACGACGCGAAAGGCTACACCAAAGAGCATTTTGACGCGTGGACGACGGCGCAGGACATAGGGTTGATCAAGTCGATGGGATTTGACCACGTGCGGCTGAGCGTGAATCCGCAGCCGATGTTTCGGCACGGGCAGGCCGACCGGATTCCCGCGGATTACCTGGGGTATCTCGACAGCGCGGTTCAGATGATCCTTGCCCGCGGGCTGGCGGTGATCATCGACGTTCATCCCGAAAGTGATTTCAAACAGAAACTCGCTGCGGACGACAGCTTTGTGGAACAGTTTGGGGACTATTGGCGCGCGCTGGCGCGGCACTACTCGACGACGAATCCCGAGCTTGTTACGTTCGAGATTTTGAATGAGCCGGAATTCCACGATCGCTATCGCTGGCAGGGGGTGCAGGCGAAGCTGGCAGTGGCGATTCGCGAGGGGGCACCGCAGCATACGATTATCGTAGCGGGAGCGTACTGGTCTTCGGAGAGCGAGCTGCTGTTTTTCGATCCGCTGCACGATTCGAACATCATCTACAACTTTCATTTCTACGAGCCGCACATCTTCACGCACCAAGGCGCGACCTGGAGCACGAATTACGTGCACTATCTGAAAGAGCTGCCGTATCCTTCGACTCCCGAGAATGTGCAACTGGCCGCAGCGCTGCTTCCCGATGCGGTGAATCGCTTGCAAGCGATTCATTACGGATTGGACCGCTGGAACGCTGCGCGCATCGACGGCGAAATCGGGCAAGTGGCGGCGTGGGCCAAGCGCTGGAACGTGCCGGTGACTTGCAACGAGTTTGGCGTCTACCGCAAGGCCGCGAATCCGCGGGATCGCGCGGCATGGATTTCCGACGTGCGCACCACGCTGGAGAAATACGGAATCGGGTGGACGATGTGGGATTATAGCGGCGGGTTTGGAGTGGTGACGAAGCAAGAGGGCCATCCAACCGTTCCCGACGCGGTTACCGTGAAGGCGCTGGGGCTGAAGATGACTCCCATGCCCGAGTGATTGAGCCAGGCTGTTCAGAGAGAAGGGTTCGGCCTACAATCGCGCCATGCCGGTCACGCTGCGCGCCCATGAACCGCGGGACTTTGCTGCCCTGCTGCGGCTCGACCAAGGGTGCTTTCCTCCGGGGATCGCCTACTCAAAAACCATGCTGCGGTACTTCCTGAAGCTGCCGTCCGCGGACGGAATGGTGGCGGAAGACTCGGGGCGGATCGTGGGGTTCATTTTGACGGAGGAAAATCCGCCACTGGCGCACGTGATTACGCTGGACGTGGCGGAATCGCACCGCCGGCAGGGGATGGGCTCCGCGCTGCTGGCGGCGAGCGAGAAGAACCTGGCGCTGCGCGGAGTGCGCACGATTTTGCTGGAAACAGCAACCGACAATGAAGCGGCGGTTGCCTTCTGGCAACGGCATGGCTATCGTATCGAAGCGACATTGAAGCGGTATTACATGCGGGAAATCGACGCGTACGAAATGCGGAAAATTCTGCCGGGCACGGCAAAAATGGCAAAGCATCCGGGAGAAAAGAATTGAACGAATACGTTCTGTCCCTGCTGTTAGGAATCGTTGAAGGGCTGACGGAATTCTTGCCCGTCAGCTCGACGGCACACCTGCGGATTTCCGAAGCCCTTTTCCACGTGAGCCTGACGAGCGGGTACTGGAAGATGTATACGATCGTGATTCAATTGGGCGCGATCCTTTGCTTGCCGGTTTATTTTCGCGAACGCATACGGAAACTCTTAGCTACTTTCCCGCAAGGCGACCGCGGGGACCGCACGTTCTTGACGCATCCTCTGAGCCTCGTCATGGTGGCCTTTGTGGTGACCGCCATCCCCGCCTTCCTATTCACCAAATTGATCGGCAAGCAACTGGAGAGTCTGTATGTCATGGGCAGTTCCCTGCTGATCGGCGGAATCATCATGTGGAT
>JBGQDD010000178.1:0-6899 GCA_041495665.1 Candidatus Acidiferrum sp. | reverse complement strand
GCCAAGCGAATTGTTGATCGCTCGAATTTACTCAGACCATTGGCGCTCGAAAAGCTCCAATGGTTTCGAACAGATTCTGGCACATCGTATCGGTTGTCAAAGAGCAAAGCCCCCCTGTCCAGCAGAAAGGCACATCTACAGCCAAACGAGTATGCCAAGAGCGCCCGGAAATGTCAACACCGGATTAACGATTTCCACAGCGATCCTCGGCAAGATCGTAAGTGCTTGCACCGTCACAGGATGCTCGTGATTCGCCTTGCCGAGTGTACATGCGTATGGCAGGATAAAACTTCCGTTAGGGCGCCTTTCCGCGATTTGGCCACGTTCGAAATGTTGAAAAAAATCGTTCTCTATCTCATCAAGCCCACGCAGTACGACGACGACGGTTATGTCGTGCGTCACTGGCGCGGAGTCTTGCCCAGTAATACGCTGGCTTGCCTGGCGGGGCTGACCGATGAAGTGATCGCTCAGAAACGCCTTGGTGAAGGAGTACGAGTCCAGGTCCATCTGCTTGACGAAACCGTGGACAAGATTCCGGTAAAGCGAATCTGCCGGTCACAACGCGGGGACCACACGAAGACGATTATCTGTCTGGTCGGGGTGCAGACGAACCAGTTTCCGCGCGCCGCCGATCTGGCGCGAACCTTCCGCCGCGCGGGCCTGACCGTGATGATTGGCGGGTTTCACGTCAGCGGCTATCTTTCCTTGCTTCCGGGGATCCCGCAGGACATTCAACAACTACTCGACGAGGGCGTAACGATTGTGAAAGGCGAGGTCGAGGAAACCTGGGGTGATCTGCTCTGCGACGCCGTGCATGGCAGGCTGAAGCCGCTGTACGACTTCATCGACAACAAACCGGATCTATACGAGAAGCCGATTCCCGTGATTCGGAAGCAGTATCTCCGGAAGTTCGTGGCGCCGAACTTCGGAACTCTGGACTGCGGGCGGGGCTGCCCGTTCGAATGCACCTTCTGCACCATTATCCACGTGCAGGGCCGCAAGATGCGTTTTCGCTCCGCGGAGCGGATCGCCGGTGCAATTCGCCGAAACTACCACGACCAGGGCATTACCTTTTATTTCTTCACCGATGACAACTTCGCCCGCAACAAAAACTGGGAAGCCATTTTCGACGCTCTGATCCGGCTGCGCGAGGAAGAGCAGATTCCCTTGAAATTCATGATGCAGGTGGACGTACTTTCGTGGAAGATCAAGAACTTCGTGTCCAAGGCGCGTCACGCGGGTTGCATCAACGTCTTCATCGGAATGGAAAGCGTCGATCCGGGCAATCTGGCAGCAGCGGGCAAAAAGCAAAACAACGTCCACGAGTACTCGCAACTGATCGAAGCCTACCGGAACTCTGACATTTCCACGCACGTCGGCTACATCATCGGTTTCCCCTACGACACGGTCGATTCAGTGCGGCGCGATCTGAACTTCCTCATGCAAGAGGTGCGCCCCGACCACGCTTCGTTTTTCATTCTGATGCCACTGCCGGGCTCCACCGACCATCTCATGATGATGCGCCGCGGAGAATGGATGCACCCCGATTTCAACCTCTACGATTCTCACCACGAGGTAACCGTTCACCCCCACCTGAAAGGCGGCGCATGGAGGGAGATTTATTTTGAGGCTTGGCGCACCTTTTATGGCCTCGAGAACATGAAAGAACTCTTGCGGCGCGGGTCGCAGGCCAACTACTGGAACAATTTCCTTCGCTTCCTGTGGTACAAAAACTCAATCCAGACGGAAGGGCGGCACCCCATGATGTGCGGCTTCTTCCGTCTGAAAGGGCGTAAGAACCGGCGCCCCGGCTATCCGATTCTGTCTCGCTGGAATTATTACCGATCGCGCGTCAGAGAAATTCGCACGCATCTGGCGGGCATGCTTCGCGTGTTGATCGAGATGGAAGAACTCTGGCTGCAGACGCGCCATCCATCCGAAGCCGAGCAGCGCGTCGTCGAGGAATTGGCGAAGATCCGCGCAAAATATGGACGACTGAGGCTGGCCGATTTCCAATCCGCCTTCCTGCGCGCCAAGGAACATTTTCCCGCGCTGCGCGTCCCATCAAAAATCCATCTTTTCTGGGCCAAGTGGGGCCCCTTGCTGGTTCCGAATACGGTGTACACGCGAGCGGATCTCCATGCCTTCTGGAGCACTGTGCGTCAACGCTGGAATGAGCGACGCTGGTTCGGTATTCCGGTACACCTGGTTCCGCTCAACCTCTTGCGCGACGTTCAGCTTTCCTTGCTTTTCTTCATTCATATGGCACGAGCGCTTTAACGGCGCGCTCCCGCAACCGGCGCTCGACCTGCCTTACCGGCGTTGTTACGATACCCGCAGACAGCTATGTCTAAGAAAAGCCCCTCAGACAAGTCCGTACGGGCAGATGGCCTCGGCCTGCCGCAGCGTCTGCTCCACTCTCTCCAGCGCCAGGAAATGGTGTGCGCAGGAGAGCGCGTCGGCGTCGCTGTATCCGGTGGGGCGGATTCGGTGGCGCTGCTGCTGTTGCTGCTGGAGTTGAGGGAGAAACTGGGCATCGTGCTCAGCGTGGTGCACTTCAATCACAAATTGCGCGGGAAAGCGTCCGATGCGGATGAAGCGTTCGTCGCGAAACTGGCCGCGAAGCATGGGCTGGAGTTTCACTCAGCTTCTGTTGATATTGCAAAGAAAGCTAAAAAGGAACGAGCCAACATCGAGGACGCGGCGCGGCGAGCGCGGTACGACTATTTCCGTTCGCTGGCGGAAGCGGGAGTTTGCGGGCGCATCGCGGTGGCACACACGGCCGACGATCAAGCGGAGACCGTGCTTGCGCACATCCTCCGCGGGACGGGCCTCGCGGGGCTCGGCGGAATTCATCCGGTAGCCGGTGCGGTCATCCGTCCCCTGCTGAGCGTTCGCCGGAGTGAGCTGCGGCGTTTTCTGCGCGCCCGAAAACAAGCCTGGCGGGAGGATGCCACCAACCGCGACACGAAGAGGATGCGCGCGCGAATCCGGAGAAAACTTCTGCCCTTGCTCCAGAAACAATTTCAACCGGCAATTGTTGAACACCTGGTGACGCTCGCGGAGCTTGCACGAGAGGACGAGGCATTTTTGGACGCCCGCGCGGAAGAACGGGTGAGGGTGCTGGTTCAAAAGAAGGGTGAACGAGCGCGAATCGGCATCGACAATTTGCTCGAGCCGCGGAAGAAAAAAGAATTTTGCACGCCGACCGGGTCGGGGCAGGCGCCGAACGCGGAGGACACAGAGAAGACACAGGGGACGATAGCTTTGAGCAAGCGGATGGTGCGCAGAATCGTGGGAGGCCTCAAGCCGCGCGCGGGGCAACTCGGGGCGGGGCATGTGGAGGCGGTGCTGGAACTGGCGCGAAACGGACAAAACGGGAGTTCTCTCCCCCTGCCGGGCGGAGTAGAAGTACGAAGAGAGCGAGACGCGCTGGTGTTTCAAGCCGTCGAAAATGCGGAAGTGCAAACTGCTCACAGCGCGCCGCGGGAATATGAGTACAAGATCGATTTGGCGAACGGCACACGGGGAGTGGGCATCAAAGAACTGGAGTGCGTATTCCGACTCACGGTGATTGACTGGCCTGCCAAGAGAGTGGAAACTAGTACAAGTGGGGCTGTTCTGGACCGCGACCGGTTGCGTTTCCCGATGGTGCTGCGCAATTGGCGCCCCGGAGACCGATTGCGTCCCCAGGGTCACCGAAGCACCCACAAGTTGAAGCGCCTGTTGAACGAGAAGCGCGTCAGCCGGTGGGAGCGTGATGGCTGGCCGGTGCTGACGAGTGGAGGCGTGCTTGTATGGGCGCGCGGGTTTCCCGTCGCCGCCGAATTTGCCGCCAATGAAGGGACGCGAGTGGGAATCGTGATCGTCGAGGAAAAACTTTGAGCAGCCGGAATGGAGCGGCGTATTCCGCGGCACGCATCGCCGGCTGCGTGGCAGCCCTAGGGAAAGAGGTTTCGCGGGAGTACAAGGGGCGGCGGCTGGATGTGGTCGTAACGCTGGATCGCGGTTTTGTTTTCGCGGCGGACCTGATGCGGCAGATCGACGCGCCGGTTGTTTGTCACTTCGTGCGCGAAGAGGTGCGGGACGTCGAGCATGGCGGGCACACGCGGCGCGAAGTTTTTTTTGGTTCGGGGCCAGAATTGAAAGGCCGGGATGTCCTGGTGGTTGACGCGGTGCTGGAAAGCGGCGTGACGCAGGAATTTTTGCTGCGGCGGCTGGGCGAAAGCAAGCCGCGCTCGATCCGGCTGGCCGTGCTTCTGGATAAGCCGGCAAAGCGGCGGGTAGCACTGGAGCCTGATTACTTTGGCTTCCGAACCGCATCTAACCAAGTGTGGGTTGGCTACGGCCTTGCAGCAGCCAACGGGACGGGGCGCAATCTCCGGCAGCTTTCTTCCGGAGCGAATGGAACGCCCAGGAAAAGTGTTAAGGGGCGGAAGAAATAGGAAAGATTTGATTTTTTCCGGCAGGTAGCAGGATTAGTGAGGACAACGTGAATTCTGGTTCAACACTGAAAACAATTCTCTTCTGGCTTTCCATCGTGCTCCTGGGCGTGATGCTCTGGAAGCTGGTGTCCGCCAACGGCGGACAAGCACGCGAGGATGAACCCAGTTACAGCGAATTCATGCAAAGGGTCGAGACCGGCCAGGTGAAGGAAGTGACGATGTATCTTTCCCCCAACAGCTATGAGCTGAAAGGGGAATACGTTCAGCCGGCAAACCGTAAATTTCACACCACGGTGTTCAAGGAAGATGCGCCGGGGCTGGCCAAGATCCTGCGCGAGAAGGCCGTACAAACCAAGGTGATAGAAGTGCACAGCGGCGACTGGGTGTTAATCCTGTTGAACGCCGCGCCATTGATTCTTCTTGTGGGCTTTTGCCTGTTCCTCATGCGGCAGATGCAGTCGGGCGGAAACAAGGCATTGAGTTTCGGCAAGTCCCGCGCGCGGCTGCTCTCCGCGCAGCAGAAAAAGGCTACCTTCAAGGACGTCGCCGGGACGGACGAAGCCAAGGAAGAACTGCAGGAAATTATCGAATTTTTGAAAGATCCGCAGAAGTTCCAGAAGTTGGGCGGGCGAATTCCGAAGGGCGTGTTGCTGGTCGGACCTCCGGGCACGGGCAAGACCTTGCTGGCGCGCGCGATCGCCGGTGAAGCCAACGTTCCCTTCTTCTCGATTTCGGGTTCGGACTTCGTGGAGATGTTCGTGGGCGTGGGCGCGAGCCGCGTGCGCGATCTCTTTGAACAGGGCAAGAAGAATGCGCCCTGCATTATTTTCATTGACGAAATTGACGCGGTCGGACGCCATCGCGGTGCCGGTCTCGGCGGCGGACATGACGAGCGCGAACAGACATTGAACGCGCTGCTCGTCGAAATGGACGGCTTCGAAACGAATGAAGGCGTGATCTTGATCGCCGCGACGAACCGGCCCGACGTTCTGGATCCGGCGCTGTTGCGGCCTGGCCGCTTCGACCGCCGGGTAGTAGTGGCGCGCCCCGACGTGAAGGGCCGCGAAGAGATTCTCCGCGTACACACGCGCAAGGTGCCGATCAGCGATGACGTGGATTTGTCCATCATCGCTCGCGGCACGCCGGGCTTCTCCGGCGCGGACCTCGCGAACCTGGTGAATGAAGCGGCATTGTGGGCCGCGCGACAGAACCGCAAGGGCGTCATGATGGTTGACTTCGAGATGTCCAAAGACAAAGTGATGATGGGCGTCGAGCGAAGATCGATGATTCTATCGGACGAAGAGAAGAAAAATACCGCGTATCACGAGGCCGGCCACGCTCTGGTTGCAGAGATGACGCCGGGCGCCGATCCGGTTCACAAAGTGACGATCATTCCGCGCGGCATGGCTCTCGGCCTCACGATGCAGCTGCCGGAAGACGACAAGCACACCTACACGCGCGAATATCTGGAAGCGATGCTGGCGGTGCTGATGGGCGGGCGTTCCGCGGAAGAAATCTTCCTCGGCCACATCACCACCGGCGCGGGCAACGACATCGAACGCGCCACGGACATCGCGCGCAACATGGTCTGCGAATGGGGTATGAGCGAACTGGGGCCGCTGGCCTACGGCAAGAAGGAAGAGGCCATCTTCCTGGGCCGCGAAATCGCGCAGCATCGCGACTATTCAGAAGATACCGCCATCCAGATCGACAAGGAAGTGAAGCGCATCGTCAACGGCGGCTACGAAAGTGCCAAGAATCTGCTCGCGAACAATCGGGAAACGCTCGAGCGCATCGCGCAGGCGCTCCTCGAACGGGAAGTCATCGACGCTAACGAAGTGAAACTGCTTATGGAAGGCAAGCCGCTGCCGGAAAAGCCGCGCACGCCTCCCACGCCGCCGCCGCAGGCTGCGCCGAGCGCCGACCCGAAAGTCGTCCGCCCGGAGCTGCGTCCCGCGCCGGGATTCACCCGCGGTGAAAACCCCGCCAAGGCATAGCACGTTTTTTTGCACAAGTAACCTCAGGGGCACGAACTATCGTGCCCCTGCTTTTTTTGCCCTTGTTGCTTCTCCATCCGCGATCGCTTGTCGTGCTCGTTGCGGGCAAAAAGGCGTAGAATACGGCCATGGCGAAGCAGAACGACGAGAACCTCCACGTCACATGCCCGTGCTGCCAGGCAAAGCTGACCGTTGATCCCGTTTTCGGCGCCGTGCTTTCGTATGAAGCACCGGTCAAGGCTGGCCCGAGTGTGGACCTTAGCGACGCTCAAAAGATCCTTGCCGAACAAAACCGCCAACGCGAAGACAAGTTTGCGGATTCCTGGTTCCAGGAAACCAACAAGGAAGACATCCTGACGAAGAAATTTGAAGAGGCGATGAAGAAGGCCAAGGACGCGCCGGCAGGCAAGCCCCTCCGCGATTTTGATCTGGATTGAGGCGTCCTGGTGCGCGCCTT
>JBGQDD010000177.1:0-6927 GCA_041495665.1 Candidatus Acidiferrum sp. | reverse complement strand
CTTGTGCCAGTGGATGTTCGCTGGCTCGCTCAACGCTGGCTACCAATCGAAGCAATTGCGTCCTCGAAACCTCACTCTCCTCAAAGACCTGAATATTCCCCACTTGGGGCTTACCTTCCGTCAGAGTACCGGTCTTGTCCACGACGAGGGTGTCAACTTTCGCGAGTGTCTCGAGAGCTTCGGCGTTGCGAATGAGGACGCCGGCCTGGGCCCCGCGGCCGACGGCGACCATGATGGACATCGGCGTCGCGAGGCCGAGGGCGCAAGGACACGCGATGATGAGCACGGAAACCGCGCTGACGAGCGCGTGGGCAAAGCGCGGCTCAGGGCCGAAGAAGATCCAGCCAAAAAAAGAGAGTATGGCCGCGAGAACAACCGCAGGGACAAAGTAGGCGGCGACGCGATCGGCGAGACGCTGCAAGGGCGCGCGGCTGCGCTGGGCTTCGCTGACCAGTTTCACAATTTGCGCGAGCATGGTCTCGCTGCCGACGCGCTCCGCTTCCATGATGAAACTGCCGCTGGCGTTCAGCGTGCCACCGGTGACTTTGTCGCCGGTGCTCTTTTCGACCGGCATGGGTTCGCCCGTCACCATCGATTCATCGACGGCGCTCGCGCCTTCGCGGATCGTGCCGTCTACGGGAACACGCTCGCCCGGACGGACACGGAGCCGGTCGCCGTGCTTCACCTGATCGAGCGTGACGTCCTTTTCCGCTCCAGTGGAGTCCAGCACGTGCGCCTGCTGCGGCGCGAGATTCAATAAGGCGCGAATCGCTCCGCTGGTTTGCTGCCTGGCGCGCAATTCCAAGACTTGCCCCAAGAGAACCAGCGTGGTAATCACCGCGGCCGCTTCAAAATAAACGGGCGCGGTGCCATCCATGCCCCGAAAGGAAGGTGGGAAGATCTGCGGGAAAAAAGTGGCCGCGACGCTGTCGAGATACGCGGCGCCCGTGCCCAGGCCAATCAGCGTGAACATATTCGGGCTGCGATGGGCGAGTGACGACCAGAAGCGTTCGAAAAAAGGCCAGCCACCCCAGAGGACCACCGGCGTGGCAAGAAGAAATTCGATGCCGTTGCGAACGGTCGGGGTCAGATGCAGGCCGAGCGATTCGCCCAGCATGGAAAGCAGCAGGACCGGAAGCGATAACGCCGCGCTGACCCAGAAGCGCAGGCGCATCGAGTCGTACTCCGGATCGGCTTCCACCTCCGCGAAAACGTCCATCGGCTCAAGCGCCATGCCACAGATCGGGCAGATGCCGGGACCAATCTGCACAATCTCCGGATGCATGGGACAGGTGTACCGGGCATTCTTATCTTTGAGTGGCGCAGTCTTGTTACCGGAATCAGGTATCGAAGAAGGTTTTGCCGCAAGCCCAGGATGTGAGAGTGGCGTGCGGCCGGGTTCCATCCCGGCGGTTCCCGGAACGGTCAGGAACATCTGCGGCTCTTTCGTAAATCGCTCGGCACACCGCGTGGAACAAAAATAGTAAGTCTTTCCTTCATGCTCGATCTTGCCCGCGGCTTTGGCGGGGTCAACCAGCATCCCGCAGACGGGATCCCTTTCGGGCGGCGCAGAGGCGAGAATCGGCAGTTCTGGAATGGAGGCTTTCTGATTGTGAGGCGGGCCGGACATTGCACCATGTTAGATGAATTTGAGTTCAATTCGGGTATGTCTTGAATTCCGTATCGGCTGATATACTGGATTTATGACACTGGTGGAAATCACTTACGAATTGCAGTCTCCGCTGACAGAAGAGCAATTGCGCCAACTCGGCCAATTCGCGAACACCTATGGATTGCGCAGCTTCCGAGTCGACGAATCGACGAACCAATTGTCATTCGAATACGACGCTTCACGCCTGCGCGAGACGCAGGTGGCTCATGTGCTTGGACAGGCGCGCATCGCCGTTACACGCAAACTGAATTGATCAGTTTTAGTCTGGCTAGTTTGAAGGATGCTCGGGCGCGACCGTGAACTCGATGCGGGGCCAGCCTCGCAATGAACTAAACGCGGCGGAATTCTGCACCGTGCCCGCAAAAAAAAGGGGCCCCCGCTTGGGATCGGGGGCCCCAGAAGGCGCGTTTCAATTGCTGGCGTCGTTTTCACACCAGCGCGTGGGGTCATCCATCCTAGCTTCCCTCTCAGAGGCAGGTGGGAACGATCTGTAAAAAGTGACAAGCAAGCCCCTTCCCCCTCGCTTGCCTCTCTTCACATCTCGTCATTTGAAACGCGCCCACGCAACCCACTCATGCACGGCTCCCGCCAATGTAGAGCTAGTCCAAAAACTAAATAAGCATCTTATTATGTTGAGTTTAGATTTAAAGAGTACCCATCTATTTGCGCCAAATCCGTACTCCTGGTCCAATTCGGAACTGGTGCCAGCCTGTTTCGGGAAGGGCCTCTCACCTTCGCGTTCGGGCGCACCCTTGTTACCTGGTTCCAGGACCCTGGTAACAAAATTTTCGAACTCCCGGGGCTATCGGTTTTTTCCTACGCTCTCTGCAGAATACCCCCATGCGCCGGCTCTTCAGCAAGACCATCTCGTGGCGGCGTCCCCTCTGCAGGCTCTACGTCATAGGAATCATTCTCCTGGGCTGCTCACTCACGCTACTCGCGGACACGCCCGCATTGCTGCGGACTGTTCCGTCAGGCGGCTGCTACTGCCACTGTGCGGAATCGCACCTGCGAGGGGGCTGTGTGAAGCTTTGCGATTCCAAGCGATATGCCGCACGCTGGCGCGCAGCGAAGTGCGCGAAACCCCACATGCAAACACCGGCCGATAACTCGAACGCCGGCCCGAGATTCCCGCGTCCCGGCCGCGCCGAGCATGCCCAGCTCCATCAGTAGTTTTTGGTTTTTAGTTCTTAGCGGGATGTGTCCCGATAGGAATTTATTGCCCTAGGGTGCGCTTCGATCACGGCGTTCACCTCGTTCGGCCTCATCTAGCGCCCACTCGCTATGCTTGCCTAGTGGCCTCTCCTTCAGATACTTGCTCACATCCTTAGTTCCGCGAAGAATTTGAAAGGGACGAAACGATTCATCACATCGTGCGAGTTTGAAGACCCAGGCGCGGTGGGACCCGCGGTATATTGGGCCAGATGGCCGAAGCCGCCCAAGCCTCTCCCAGTATCGAGAGTCATCAGCAGTCTCATTCCTATCTGGTTTTCCTGCTACAGGTTTCACGGCCCGGGCTGTGGAGCACGACGGCTATGTTTTACCTCATGCCGCTCGGGCATGCGGATTTCCTGCATTTCGGCAAACTCTGGCTGGGATTGTTTTTCGTGCTCTTCCCTCTTAGTTTTCTGCTCTACGGCGTCAACGACATCGTGGACGCCGAGACCGATGCGCTAAACCCGCGCAAAGGCACGTTCATGTTTGGTTCACGCGGCGCGCGCGAGCAGCTCGCAACTTTGAAGTGGCAGATCGCCGTGGTGCAAATCCCGTTCGTAGCGGCATTCTATTTCTTCATCGGACCGCGCATTCTGTGGTGGTACGCCCTGCTGCTGTTGGCCGTCGGCCTCTACAATGCGCCGGGCATCGCATGGAAAGGTCGTCCTCCTTTCGACGTGTTGATTCAGGCAAGCTACCTGCTCGTTTTCGTGCTGAGCAGTTGGCTGAATAACGTGCCGCAACTTCCTTGGCAGACTTTTCTGTTTGGCGCGTTATTTGCCATGCACTCTCACATTTTCGGCGAGGTGATGGACATCGAGCCTGACCGCTTGAGCGGCCGACGAACAACAGCAACCATGATCGGGAGAATACGCGCCAAATTCTTGATTGCGGCTTTTTTGTGTATTGAAACCGCCCTGGTGTCGATCTATTTCCGGGACTGGATCATCACGGGCTTTCTGGCATTTGGTGCGCTGTGGTTCTTGATTGACGCGACCTTACTGTGGAAAGACCGGGCCTATCGTCCAAAAGAGATGCGTCTCTTCTTGTGGGGCTGGAATGCCGCCGCGCTGCTGGGAATGTTCTGGAATTGGACCCATGGCACGCTTACGCACGTTGTATCCGCCGCAGGACTTCGGAGATGAACCGGAAATGCCTGCTCGAAATCAGTGTGGAGACTCTGGAATCGGCCCTGGCAGCAGAGCGCGGCGGCGCGGACCGTATCGAGCTCTGCGGTGATTTGTCTCTCGGCGGCGTTACGCCTGGCGTGGATCTCGTTAGCGCGGTACACGCACAGGTTCGTATCCCCATCTTTGTGATGATCCGCCCTCGCGCGGGAGACTTCGTTTATTCGACCGCTGAGTTCGCGGAGATGAAGCGTTCGACGATTAGCGCCAAAGAATCTGGAATGGATGGCGTTGTACTGGGCGTCTTGACGAAAGACCATCGAGTCGATGTTAAGCGAACGCGGGAACTTCTTGAGCTTGCGAAGCCGCTGCCGGTGACGTATCACCGTGCGTTCGACGATGTCCATGATTTGCACCGTGCGCTTGAAGACGTGATCAAGACTGGTGCGCAACGGATTCTAACGTCCGGCGGCGCGAAAGGAGCGCAAGAGGGAGCCGCAGTGCTCGCTGAACTCATTGTGGCCGCAGGAGAACGGATCGTGATTGTCCCAGGCGCAGGAATCAGCGCTCTAAATATCGAGCAGGTTGCGAGACGAACAAAGGCACGCGAATTTCACTCCGGCCTGAGCGCGGTTCTTCCTCATGGCAGCAAGGACTACAGGAAATTTGAAGACGAAGCACGCAAATTGGCTAAGCAAATTGCGCGAATCAGCGGCACCCAGACTACACGATTGTGAAGCGCCATTTTTAGTTAACAGTAAACTGGCCCCCCTCCCCCTGGTTATTTGTAAGTGTTGCATCTAAAGGACTTAGAGCTTGCGTAAGCGGTTTAGAATCAACACTTACGGGCACCTCTATAAGTGTTGATTTTAAAGGGACTTACATTGCACTGAAATTGTGCAAAATGGCCTTCTTCTAGCTGCGCGTATGCGTTTCCAGTTCCCCTTCGCGAAGCCGAGGGTTAGGATCGGTTGAAAGAATTTTGGGTGTAAAAGCAAAACTGCGGCAGACAGAGCTGCCGCAGTTTGTATTGATCGCAATTTGACCTGAAAACATTATAGCACGTAGGCTGGGCCCGCCCAGGAAAATTTCTTAAGGATGGACAGTCAGTTTCCGATTACGCGAATTACCAGGCACTTTCGTGCTTACTTTTGTTGCTGTGCTGATTCGTTCAGTTTGGCAACTCTTTCTATCGCCTTGTCGACTTCCTCCCGGAGACCATCGACTTCGTAAGCGTTGCCTCTGAGGTCCGTGTAGATTGACCCTTTCACACTCGTGGCCAGACGCTTAGCAACCTGATACTCCCGAAGAGAGTCTGCCCAATGCTTCTCCTCTTCGAGGATATAGGCAAACTCGAAACGTCCCACAGGATTGTTAGCGCCTTTTTCGAGAGCGTCGAGTAGAACTTGACGCTCTTCCGCATGCATCGCTTTTCTCTTGTAGAGAGCGTAGAGCGTGTAATAGTTGTTTGGATTTGAAGGGTCCAGAGTAGTGGCCAATTTAATTTCTTTCTCGGCAGTATCGAAGTTGCCTAGGGCGTCGTATGCTACGCCCGCTTGGTTGTGCCAGAACGCCGACTTCGGGTTCTTTTCGATACCAGCTTTGGCTTTCGCCAATTCGGCCTTCAAGTCTACGGGTACACTCCCATGCTCATGCTGCACTGAGGTCAACTGCGAATCGCCGCAGCTCATCTCTACCGCATCAATCACATAATTCACCGAAAGCTCGCGCCAATAGTTTTTGCGGTATTTATGCCACCCGATAGCCGAGAGATTGCCGTTTAGCTTGGCTCGCCATATACCGTGGAGCAAGCGGTCCATATGTTCAACGTCTGTGCTGCCGTTCGCAACAACTTCGTGGAAACGCGCGTTGGGCAATAGCACGTACGGTGTTCCCCGATAATTGCAGTCTTTCGCATTCGGGTAAAATTCATAGGCCATGAAGTCCTGCGCAATCACACCATCAAAAGTCTGGTTCTTCTTTCCTATCAGCCCGTAGACTAAGGCTGCGAAGACGAGTGCGCCAAGTAAGAGAACAGGAACTATTCGGCTGGCGGACATTAGATACCATGATACACCGGGTCATCTCAAGATTAACTCGGCAATCGGAAACTAACCCAGCATATAAGATAGTGGAACCGTAAGCTTACGCTAGGCTTTTTGGGCCTGGCGGCGGAGGAATGTCGGGACGTCGAGATCGTCCGATGGAACATCCTGGCTGACTTCGCGGACGTTCTGCTGGACCTGGTGGACGACGTTTGGCAAGGTCTGCTGCACCGGGGCATCCGAAATTTCGCGACCGGCCTTCCAGGTCTTTGGAAGGAAGGAAGGCTTCTGGTGGATGTTTTTCTTGTTGGCGTCCTTGAAGCCGGCGGCGATTACGGTGATCTTGATGGTGTCCTTCATGCTGTCGTCCTGCACGGCGCCGAAGATGATGTTGGCGTTTTCGTGCGCGGCTTTCTGGATGACGCTCGAGGCTTCGTGGACTTCATGAAGCGTGAGACTGGAGCTGCCGGAAATGTTGATGAGGATGCCCTGCGCGCCCTGGATGGAATTGTCTTCGAGAAGCGGGCTGGCGATGGCGCGGTTCGCAGCGTCCACGGCGCGGTTCGTGCCGGTCGCCACGGCGGTGCCCATCACGGCGTAGCCCTGGCCGGACATGATGGCTTTCACGTCGGCAAAGTCGCGATTGATGATGCCGGGCACGGTGATGATATCCGAGATGCCCTGAACGGCTTGGCGAAGGATGTCGTCAGCAATGCGAAAGGCGTCAAAGAAGCTGGTGCCGCGCTCGACGGTTTCCATCAAGCGCTCGTTGGGGATCACGATGACGGTATCCACCACGCCGACAAGTTCTTGAAGAGCCTGCTCGGCCTGCATCATCCGGCGCTTGCCTTCGAAGGCGAACGGTTTT
>JBGQDD010000176.1:0-6933 GCA_041495665.1 Candidatus Acidiferrum sp. | reverse complement strand
GGAATCATGATTGCGGCGAAGCGAGTGAGCGCGGAGCTGGGCATCGAGCCGCACCGCGTGAGCGGCGCGGTGGTGCCTGAGCTGCATGCGGCGGGGGAGTACGAGGCGGTGATCGATAAGGTGCTGCTCGACGTGATCGAGGAGGAGCAGCAGTTTTTGCGCATGACGGGAAGAAGCTAAGGGCTTTTCGGGCTGGAGAGGTAACGGGAAGAAAGGGAGCAAAGGAATGAAACTTGATTTGGACGAGCAGGGGAACATAAAGGTCGACATCTACGAAGTAATCGACCAATTCACGGACGAGCAGAAGCAGGAACTCGCCAGGCACGTCATAGTCGACGAAGGAGTGCTTATGCACTATGCCGACGTGCTGACGAAGGAATTCTGCGGCCCGAATTACAACCCGGCGATTTACAACGCGCGCCTGCGTCTGATTGAGCAACTGCCGCAGGCCGGCCGCGAAGTGATCCGCACGCTGATGCGCGAGGTGAAGCAAGCGCAAGCGGAGAAAGGGCGAGCCGAGCAGTGGGCTTGGAAGATGTACCACGCTTGGCCGAAAGAGCCGTACACGCGAACACCAGACATGCCGAAATTCATGTTCCAACCATTCGTGACGGACGCTGAAGCCTTGGCATTGGTGAAAGACCCGGAAGCGCGCGAACAGCTTTCAGCCGGGCTTTCAATCGCAGAGCGAGGGACGGTCGAAGCGATTCCGTTCCCTAGCCACTAATCACTGGAGTTCGGATGCTGGTGTACGGCGGGTTCGACGCGAAGGGCAAGCGGGTGATTGTGGCGGCGCTGGAGCCGAAAGACATGGTGCTGCTGCGCGCGGGGCAGAAGATCGCGTTCGACACGTCGGCGCGGGCGCCCGAGTTTCCGCCGATCGGCGTGATTTTGGATTACACCGAGCACCCGGAAAAGTACCGGGCGGCGATCGAGGCCGGCGGAACGCTAAAGAGTCTGTTCAAGAGGCGCGGCTAATGAGCATCGTGGTCAGCTTCGCGTGCAACCATCCAGACAACGGGGATTTCCTTGGGAGATTTGAGGCCTGCCACATCGGCGATTTCGAACTCCAATGCACGATGATCGGTTCCAGCGTAAAACTTCGCAAAGTGCCCTTCAAGGATCCTGTGCCGGGGAAGCCGTTCGGCGCGCTGCATGTAGGCCGGCTGGAAGTGGGCTATTTCTACTGGACATGCTGGTTCGGGAACTGGTGCTGGGACGGCTTTTCGGTTGCAGATGAGGATGCGGTCGCAATCGTGAATTACCTGATGAAGCTGAAATACTGGACCTGCGAAGGCGGCGAGTGCAAAGCGCTCCACAAATTCAATGCCAGGGAGCCACTTACGCTCGAGGAACTGAGGTACGCATGTGTTTGATCACGTCTGGTACTGGCGGGCGAACTGGATGCGGCGGATCGAGCGGAAGGGCGAGCGCTGCCGGGTGCTGGTGCGAGGCGCAAAGAATTCGGTGCTGGTGGAATTCGAGGACGGGTTTCGGGTGGTGACGTCACGGTATGCAGTGCGGAGGATAAATGGCGAAAGAAAGGCAGACGCGGTTGGCGGGAATGCAGGACGCGGCGATTGAGGCGCTGGAGAAGGCGGCGCTCGAGTACGCAGAGATTCGCGACGAGCGGCAAGAGCTCACGCGCTCGGAAGTGGACCTGAAAGAAAAGCTGCTGAAGCTGATGAAGAAGCACAGCAAGACAAACTACGTGCACGGCGGCATCGAGATCCGCATCGTCATGGAAGAAGAGACGGTGAAGGTGCGCATCAAGAAACCGAACGTGGAGGATGTAGAAGTGGTGCACGTTCCGCCATTGCCGAAAGACGGAAAATCGGCCTCGGTCGGGAGCGAATAAGACAAAACACCGATTTAACGTCGGTTGCAACCGTTTTTCGAGGGGATTGGAGGGGTCGATTTGAAAGGACGCAGGAAGCCATCGAAAAAAAAGAGGGCGCGCTCACAACGGCGGGAGAAGAAAAGCCTGCAACCGTTGCGCAAGCACAACAATCTCCCGAATTACTCAGTCCCAGGAGCGCTCGCCGCAGCGCTGAACGAGCCAATCGTAAAGCGCGTGCTGCATGATGCAGCCTCGCTGGTTCGCCCGCGTCTGTCGCACGAAGTCGCAGCAAAGTTGCGCGAGAAGTACGAAGCGCAGGCAGCGGCCGGCATTTTGCCGAAGCGGAGGAAGTGTCTTTCCTGCGGGCTATATTTTCGTCCGCGGCGCCTGAAGCATATTTACTGCAAGCGGCGGTGGACGCCTGACTGCAAGTGGGTGGCGTGGAGCGAGACTCATCCGCGGGTGCAGGTGACGGCGCGGGGCGGAGCGCGCCGCTGGGAAAGACTCAGAAGCGAGCGCACGGCATGACCCTTTCGGTTGCAGAGCGCAAGGCGCGAGAGGCGGCGGAGCGGCTGGCGATACTCACGTTCGACGAGTGCTGGCTGCGATACCAGCGCTGGAAAGAGCTTTTCATCGCGGCGGGGGAAAGCATTCACACGGTCGATCCGCGCGAGCTGAGCGGCGACGGAAACTGGCGGCCGAGTTCGGAGTACATGGGGACGTGGCTGACGGATTTCGAGCAGCTTGGCCGGAAAGTGCTGGGCGCCGTTCCCACTTGGGAGGGGCGGCGGCGGGTGTGGGAAACATTTTTCGTGGGCGGGGTAGAGTACCGCCAAGCGATTCGGGCGGTGGGGGTGCCGGCGGGCACATTCGATTACTGGTTCGCGGAGATCAAGCGGCAGGTGGGGCGCGAATTTGTGCGGGTGGAACTTTTGAGACATGAGCGGGCCACTACGAAGTGTGCGCCCGCGGAAGGGGCCGCCCGGGTCGCCGGTTAGGCGAGCCCGGGGGATAAGGAGAAAGATGACAAGCGCAGAGAAGTTGGCGGCAAAGATCGTGGATCCGCTGGCGGAGCAGGCGTCGCAGGCGCTCGGGCAGTCGCGGGTGAACCTTGTAAATAACGTCCTGCTGCTGAAGCAGGCGATCGAGGGAGTGATTCGCGTCGCGCGTGCGGAGCAGCGCACGGAGCTGGCACAGGAGTTGGGCCAAACGATAGCGGAACTGGTAGCTGTGCAGCAGAAATTGAAGCGAGTGAAAGGGCTGAAAAAGCTGAAAGCGTACGTCCACGGGAGAATCGAGAAGCTGATGGAGCCACTGCGGAAAATGCCGCCAGCTCGGCCAGCGGAATCGCCGCACGCTGGCACGGTCGGCGAAGCCTCCGCCAGCCCGGAGAAGCCATGAGCGTGGCGGTAATGAAAGATGGGAGCGTGGCGGCGTGGCCGAGTCCGCACAAGGATTGCTTGCGCACGGTGCTGCTGCTGTTTGACCGCCCCCTTGGAGGGGACACTTACGAGGAGCGGTACAAAGCGATCGAAGCGGCGCTGCGGCGATCCGTTGAAGGCCCGGAGAAAGAGTGTGGCTAAACCGACCAAGAAATTAGACCGGCGCGCAACGGAAGTCGGGATGGCGGCGAAGGGTACTGCCTATCGCGCGTGGCGGTGCAGCCTTTGCGCCGACATCTTTGCGACTCTCCCATTTTCCAGCAGCCACTGCGATGGCGATAAGCCAGAGTGCTGTCCCTACTGCGGGCAAATCTTCGACTCCTTTACGGAGTTCGCGTGAACAAATCGGAGTATCAAGTCTATCTGGCGGCGCCGGACTGGCGCACCCGGAGGGAAAAACTGCTCGCAGCGCACGGGAACAGGTGCGGGTTGTGCGGGGTGCCGCGGATGCTGGCGCGCGCGTTCGATGGCGCGGACGGGGCACTGGAGAAGTAGTGAGCGCGATTTGCCCAGACTGCTACGACGGAGCCCATGCCGAGTGTATCGGCCAGGGCTGCTACTGCGACTGCCAGTTAATTGAGCAGCTCCAGATGGAAGAGAGCGCTCGCGATGTGAACCAGCGCGGCGAAGTGGAATGCCAGCACGGAGGGCTTCGATCGATGTGCGAGCAATGCGAGCAGGAAGAACAGTGAACCGAGCAGACTACCGGAAATACCTGGCGAGCGAGGATTGGCGAACGAGGCGGGAGCCGCTGATCATCGCGCACGGGTCGAAGTGCAAGCTGTGCGGGATCCCTCGAGCGCTGGCGCGGATCTGGGATGGCGAGGATTTGCATTTCCACCACTATCCGGAGCGGTACGCGATGTCGATTGGGCAGGAGACGCCGGAAGATGGCGAGCCACGCTGCCGGCTGTGCCACGGCGCCGCGGAGGGAAGGTGCCCGGCGCGCACGTTCCGCGACGAAGTGGAGTGGGTCGTGATTGGATGGCTTTGCCTGATCCATCGGTGCGCGCCAGGTCGGTCGATTCCGGCTTGGGTGATCGTCGAGGAATACGCCGAGATAGCCAAGGAAGCAAGCGCGGGCGTGCGAGCGCTCGACTTCGCTTTTGCTTCCGCATGGCGCAGGTCCGTGCGCGTGACGCCGGCGGATTTGGCGGATGAATTGGTTGCCGTTCGGAACCCCGTTACCTCGACCAACTAGGAGGGTTTGTGGTCAAGAAGCTGCGACAGTGGCGCCGGAACATGAACATCGGGCTGCGCACCGGAATTCTGGAGCGCAAGCACTGGGAGAGGATGGGCCCGGCGATGCGGCTGTTCCAGCACCTGGTCGCCTGGCAGACGAAGCCGAACGGGCTGATATGGGGCGGGAGCGTCCTCACCTACGAGGAGCTGGGGCACGAGCTGCATGAGAATGCGCGGACGGTCGAGAGGTGGCTGGCGGTGCTGCGGAAGCACCGATACGTGGTGGTGAAGCACACGGTCCACAAGCGGATGATTATCTACATCGCGAACTCGAAGAAGTACGGCTCGGCGCAGTTCGCGTTCGAGTACGAAAATCCTGTGGAAAAGCCCGGGAATGCGGGAAGTAAATCCCGCAGCCGCTGCGGGATAACAAGCACGGGAATGCGGGATACAAGCATAGAACGGAAGGGGGAGATTCACACCATTTCGCGCTTAAAACAGGGGCATGACGAAAACCGGCCGCTTCCACCCCCTGGTGAGGCGGAATTGGCCGATCGGGAGGCGGCGACGATGGAGGCTCGGAAGGCGCTGCCGGTGTGGTTGCGGAGGCCGTTTCAGGAGATGGCGGACGCCAAGGCGATGCCGGCGACGGAAAGCCGATGACTCAAAAATATAGAGGCGTCTTGGGTGGGACGAGCTTTGGCGAACCGCTATGCCGCACTTGCCGCAGCGCACAGTTCATCCAGGGCAGGAGCCTCTCCTCCAGCATCCTGCGCTGCCACAACTTCAACAGGGATTTGCAATTCGAGGCCATGGAATGTTCTGCCTACGATGACAAACGCATCCCTTCGCTCTGGGATATGGAACAGCTTGCGTGGGTATTCAAGACGGACGTGAAAACACGCCAGATCGGGTTCAAATCTCCAGAGGAAATTCGTGCGGAGAAACAAGGCCATGAAGCGCAACCTGCAACGGAAAGCGCGAGGTCATGAGGCCGCTGTACAAGGCGGGGGATGTAGTCGAGACGAAGGACGGGCAGAAGGTGGTGGTGGCGGCGTATTCGACGATTGGGGGAAACATCGTGTACACGCTGGAAAAGGACAACGGATTGTGGGAGCAGAGCCTGTTGCGGCCGGCGATGAAGCCAAGAATCACCACACCGCAGACAGGGCCAAATCGAGAACCTGGAGACGAGGGGTAACCACAGATGAACACAGATAAACACTGGTTTTGGAAACAAGTGAAGCTGGACTTCTCCGCGTTCATTGAGGAAGCAAAAGCGGAGGGCCGGGAGATTTGGTACCGGCTGCGCTTGCCGTTCACAGCGCCGACGCTGGAGGAGCGAATCCGCCAGGAGCGGGAAAAGCTCGCGGAGCAATACGCCAAGGGCTATATGGCCGGGTGGCGCGAATGCTTCCGGGCATGCCTGGAGGCTGTCGAGGAAGAGATCACGCGCACGGGTGAGAAGCTGGACACGGCGGAATGGGCGCGTGGGGAGCAGGCGGAGGGGAAAAAGCAATGAGCCGCACAATCATCGCAGTTCTCGCGCTCGTGATCGTCGCCACAGTTGCCGCGAGGCAGCAGGACAAAATTCCAAAAGGTTGGGCCGAACGCCCAATAGCCCACATGTGCGTCGGCACGAACAGCGAGGGGGAATACATCAACCAGGCCTGTGCTCTATCAAATTGGCAAATTGACCAAGAACCGAAGGAGTGGGACGAAATGCACAACCCGATGGACGAGCCGGTGATATTCAACGGTTGTCCAGAATGCTCCTACAAAGTGCATCACGAGGCTTGCGAAGACAAATCACGTTTCTTGCTGCACGACGGTAACGGCAAACCGCACTGTCTGAAGTTGGTACCATGAGCGCGCCGCAGCAGCTCCAGCTTCTGGCGCAGCCGCTGCCGCCCGGGGGCGGGGCGCGTCGCGGAGATAGCGCGACATCGAAGCGGGCAGCGTTCCACCTGCATCCGGGCGGGATTTACATGGCGATATTGGATGTGTTGCGGGGGCATCCGCATGGGCTGACGATCGCGGAACTGGCGAACGTGACGGGGCGGAAGGAAGTGAGCGTGAGCCCGCGGATGAAGCCGCTGCGGTTGGCGGGGCTGGTGCGCGAGGCGGGGGAACGGAAAAACATGGGCGGCAACGCCGCCACCATTTGGGTGATCGTCTAGTGCGGGTCGTGAGAATCGAATTCCGCAAGTGTTGCTTTCCACCGTTCCCAGCGGAGCTTCGCGCAGTCGATGCAAAGACCCCAGCCAGCATGAGTCTTGGTTTTAGTTTCGCAGACGATGCAGCCGGAGCGCTCGAACATGACCGCCCATATTACGGCGGTTTCAAAGCAATCGGAGATCATGCGCTATCAACCCCTTCCGCGCTTGCGCACGCCGCTGCACCGCGTTAGCATGTCCCTGAACTGCAAATGGGCCGCCGTCCGATCTGCTCCATTCCGGCGCTCGCGGC
>JBGQDD010000175.1:0-6947 GCA_041495665.1 Candidatus Acidiferrum sp. | reverse complement strand
GGAATTCACTTCTGGCGCGTGCAAAAAGATGGCGGTCTGACCGTGAAGCACAGGGACGAAGATGGAAAAGAATAAGATCGAGACCGGCTTAAGCTCAGACGCGAAGAAGGAGCCGCGCCGCATCGTATTCGTCACGAAGAAGACCTCCGCGAAGGTGGTCGGCGATCCCGGCCCGCAGTTGATGACTTATCCTCATCTTTTGATCCGCGAGGCGATCGCATTTCAGGTGCTCGTGATTGCCATGGTGCTCGTCGCACTTTTCTGGGATGCGCCGCTCGAGCAGCTCGCGAATCCACTGCTTACGCCGAATCCCGCCAAGGCTCCGTGGTACTTTCTCGGCCTGCAGGAGCTGCTGCACTTCTTCCCGCCGTTCGTCGCCGGGATCCTGATCCCCACGCTCGTGGTGATCGCCCTGGTGGTCATCCCTTACTTCAATGTGAACATCGAGGGGGAGACGATCTGGTCGCGGCCAGCGCGAAATCTGAGGATTGTCCTTATCACCATATTAGTCATACTCGCGTTTCTCGCCGTTTTCGTTGCTTGGACGATTTTCGTGCCAACGGCGCTCGTTGCCGCTCTTTTGCTTCTTTCTTATACAGCGAGGGCGGGAGAAAAGGGCTGGCTGCAGGTGCTAGCCAGTAAGCCAGTCTCCTGGTGGGTCATGACGTGGTTCATCGCTGTCTCTCTCTGTTTAACTGTCGTTGGGACCTTTTTCCGGGGCCCGGGTTGGTCTTGGGTCTGGCCGTGGAGAACTCATGTCGGCTGAAGAAATGGGCAAATTGACGAATCGCACGCGCCTGGTCTTCGCTATTTCCAGCGTTGTGTTTCTGGCCGTGCTGGCGATCTCACCCTTCAAGGATTATCGCAGCGAGTGGAAACAATCTAAGCGCCACTACTTGGGTTTTGCTCAAAGTCGTCCTGATAAAAAGCTGTTGGCTGACTACCGCCCCGACATCGATCAAATCTGGCTGCCTGGAATGAATAATGTTGTCGATCGATGTACGACCTGCCACCAGGGGATCACGGAGGCGAGCCTCGAGGATCCAGCGGTACCCCAGCCCTTTCGTGCGCACCCTTCTTCTATTCCACACAAGGTTCGCGACTGGGGTTGCACCGTCTGTCATCGCGGGCAGGGTCCCGCCACGGAATATGCCGAAGCGCACGAATCGACGCTTGCGTGGGAGCAGCCGATCCTGCCGACTCGCTTCATTCAAGCATCATGCGGCACGTGTCATTACGCGGATCTGCCCCAGACGCCGCAGCTGACACGCGGGCGCCAGCTTCTCGCCGAGTTGAATTGCCAGGGCTGCCACCGCCTTCCCGGAGTCGAACGTCCCGCGATGCTCGGCCCGGATCTCACGAACGTCGGCGCCAAAGTCACTCGCGAATGGATTTACAAGTGGTTGAAAGAGCCGCGCACGACCCTCGACAAAGACGGCAACGTCACCGTGAACGGATATGAGGCGGAAGAGGAACCACGCATGCCGAAGTTCCGTCTGACCGAGACCGAACTCCGCGGGCTTTCCGGCTATCTCAGCGTTCAAAAAGCTAAAGCACTCGTTCCTTACAAGCTCGATGCCCGCGTCGTTGCCGCCTGGGGCAAAAATCCGGAATTGATTTCTCAGGGCGAGCTTCGCTTCCGCCAAATGTTCTGCTCGACGTGCCACTCACTGGCCGTTACCCGCGCCGGCGAAACGAAACTGATCGGCGGCGAAATTGGGCCAGAGCTGACCAAAGTGGGCAGCAAGGTCAATCCCGATTGGCTCGTCGGCTGGCTGCGGGATCCGCAGGGTTATCTGCCGCACACGCGGATGCCGCGCTACGGCTGGTCCGATGAAGATCTTTACAAGGTCACGCAATACATCACTACGAAGCTAACCGATTCCGACCTGCTCACCGGCGTTCCGCAGCTCGGGCAACCCACCGAGCCGGAGGTTCGGCTTGGACATCGCCTCTTTCTGGAAAAGGGGTGCGCGAGTTGTCATGCGATTGAGGGCCTGAATCCGCAGAAAGATTTTGGACCGGACCTGAGCGCCATCGGCGGAAAGAACGCCTCCGAACTGGAATTCGGCGCCGCGAAGATTCCGCACAATCTGGTCGCCTACATCCAGGCGAAGCTGCAGGACCCTGTCTCCGTCAATCCGGCGGCGCGCATGCCGCAATACAATTGGAACCAAGCGGACCTCGATGCTATCACGACAGCGCTCCTCAGCTTGAAAGGTGCGCCGGCTACAAGCGCACTGCAGAATCTGGTCGTTCCCCGGAAGGAAGTGGGTTTCCACCCCACCGGAGCGTTTGCTGAAGTCTACGAGCGCTATAAATGCTACACCTGCCACAAATTCAACGGCTACGGCGGGGACCTGGCGCCCGATCTCACCTATGAAGGCAGCCGCGCGCAGCGGCAGTGGATTGTGGATTTCCTGAAGAACCCGCAAACGCTGCGCCCCACGCTCATATTGCGGATGCCGCAACTCAACATGACGGACAAAGACGCCACGACCCTCGCCGACTACATCACCATGGTGTTGCAACATCCCGCCGCGAATCCCGCGGCAGTTGACGCCAAGCAATTCACGCCCGCGATGGTTGCCCTTGGCAAGCAGCTCTACGAGGTTAAGTTTCAATGCCAGTCTTGCCACACCATCGGCGGCACCGGTGGATACGTCGGGCCCAACTTGAACAATGCGGGCGGCTGGTTGACGCCCGCATGGATCGAAGCTTGGCTGAAGAATCCGCAGGCGCTCGTTCCAGGCACCATCGAGCCGCGTCGAAATTTTACTGAAGGTGAGGTCAAGGCCTTGACGGCGTACCTGATGACCTTGCGGCAGAACATCAAGCCGCAAAAAACCGCGAACGCCAGTGGTACGCACGCTGCGGCTCAGGGGGCAGGCCGATGAAGCTACGCCGCTGGACCAGCGCCCTCCTATTGATGACAATTGCCGGCGTCGCGGGCTGCCGCAAGCCTGCCGAAGCAGCCAAAAAGGATCCGCTTCTTGCTGCGTACGATACGGAAGCCGATTGGACCGATGCGCAGCACGTCATTCCCTTGAGCTATCAGCAAGCACAAGGAAAACGCATCTTCTACCAACAGTGTGTGTGGTGCCACGCGGACGCGACACCGGCCGGCCCCTCGAACCGCTCGAGCCTGACGCCCGTTCCGTCCTTGCTGAATGATGGTGCAACGCTGAACGCGGAAAGCGACGAATTCATGCAGAACATCATCACCCTGGGCGGCAGCGCCATGGGCAAGTCGGCAATGATGCCGCCCTACGGGCGCATGCTTTCGGCGGAGGAAATCCGCTCCGTGATTGCGTTCACGCGCGCCATCGCCCAGCCGCCTTATCGGCCGCCTGTCCGGCCTGCATCGCAGTATTCTGCAAAATAGGAGATACTCACCCTGCGAGGCGTGAGACTCAGCATGGCTGACAACTTTTGGTGCCGGTTCCTAATTCCTACTCTTGGAATAGCAATCGCTTGCTCTCCACAATCCGCATCGGCGCAGGTGAGCCCGGCCGAAATCCTCAACCCCGACTTGAAAGCACTCGAAGAATCCTATTTTCCGCAATTGAAGACGCTCAACCAATCGATCACCAAAACCAAATTTCCCTTTACTTTCTATCTCAGCCGTTTCGTTGGGCTTGACCCCGCTCAGCAAGCCGCGACGGATTCGCGTGGACTCGAGTTTGTCCGATTCCAGGATCGCGTCATCCTGAAAATTACGGGTAATTACAATGCTGCTTACGACGCCAAGCGACTGACGAAAAACGAGCGAGCCGGCAGGACGTTTCGCGATGTCATCATGCCCATCCTCCCTCTGATTGCGGCTGAAATTCCGCAGGATGTGACCTGCGACGGCGTTGGATTCGAGGTCTCCTACCACACGCGTACCGGGGAACGAAACTACGATTACGAAGGGAAGGAAATTCTCGTCGTCGTGGTCGATCGTACTGATGCGTTTGTCTTGGCGCAAGCTGCAAGCGATCCTGCCAGGCAGGAGATACTGAACCGCTCGATGGTTTACTTGAATGGCGTCGAGTTCGGTCTATCGCTGGCCGAACGGGACGCTCTCAACGTTCAGGCCCTGCCGCGGTCGGTTCCAAAGAAAATCGACGCAACCTCAACCGCGCGTGCCTCCACTGAAATGAGCAGTCTGGCACGCGTGAATCCGAAGCTGCTGTCCCCGCTTTCGACGCCATCCGTTCCTGCTTCCGCGCCTGCGAGTTCGATCTCGAACCGCGCTCCCAATTCTACCCCTCCGGCAGAAACGCCGGCGACCTCCTCCCCCGCCACGCAGGTGGATGCGGATCATCTGGGCGAAAAATATCAAGTTCAGTTGGATGCGCTGGCCAAGCAGGGAGTCGCGAAATTCCATTTCGTCGATTACTCTCCACCAGCGTTTGTAATTTTCAGCAAACAGATCGCATTGCAAATGACGCTTCGCAACTCGCTCCACTTCGAGCCGGCCAAGAGCTCGATTTACAAACGTGCAGCGCAGAGCTTCGACCTGTTTCTTGCTCCCCTATTGAAGGACATTTCGGAAAAGGTCCCGGCGGATGCGGAATTTCAATCCTTTGATTTTGCGCTCCTGAACCAGCTTGCTCCGGGTCCCAAAGGCGCATCGGAAGCCGTGGAGTTTATCTGCCCTCGTGCCGCGCTTCTTCAGTTTGTCAATGCCGAGATCACTAACCAGCAACTGATCGATCAGAGCATCGTACTGGTGAACGGAGTGCGCATCTCTCTTACCCTGCAGCTTGTCGAATAGCCAGAGATCGCTCGATCAGGGGACCAGCACGCCCAACGCTGGCGTCTGACGTGTGCGCCTCGTGTCGCTTGTTCAAAAGTGCTCGCCAGACAGCCTTTCCGCCCGGCAAGTCATGCATGGGTGAGGGCCAACTCGCGGACCTGCTTGCCACCCTCGGAGGTCAAATCCTGGGGTCCAAAGCCAATTCCTATCTTCTTGAGAAAAGCTGTTGGAGGATCGCCGCCAGCGAAGATCCAAACGTAATCGTTGGGGATGACCTGCGAGGTGCCGTTGACTTCGAGGACGACGGAATCAGGCCTGAACTCCAGCGGATTGGAGTTGAAAATGACTTTGACTTTGCCCTTGCGCATGGATTCCTGGACGCGCTGAGCGTTGCGTTCCTTGATGCGGCTGAAGGCTTCTTTACGATAGGAGAGCGTGACCTGATTGCCGACCTGGTGGCCCAGGCCCATGGCGGCCTCAATGGCACTGTCGCCACCGCCGACTACAAGAATTTTCTTGTTGACGTAGTGATCCGCCTCAATCAAGCGGTACATAACCTTGGGTAATTCTTCGCCTTTAGCGCCGAGTTTGCGCGGGCTTCCACCCTTACCGATCGCCAGAATCACGCCACGGGCGCGATATCCACCCTTCGCGGTTGTGATCGTGAAAATCCCATCCGCACCTTTCTCAATATGTTCAACTTTCTCGCCTTGTTTAAATCTAAAGTCGACGCGCTTGAGGACCTGGCTCCAAAAACCAAGCAGCTCTTCCTTCGAGAGTTCGGTTTTCTTGAATTTTCCGTACATTGGGAATTCCACGGGACTGGTCATGACCAGCTTCTGGCGCGGATATTTTGCGACCGTGCCGCCCATCTCGCCCTCATCCAAGGTCACGTAATTCAGTTTTCTCTCGATGGCGCGCAAGGAAGCACTAATCCCCGCTGGGCCGGCGCCCACGATCAGGACATCGTAAATGTCTGACGCGGGCCGCGGCCCTCCCACAGCAGCCATCCGGTTGGCAATGGTGTCCACGCAGCTGCGCCCCTGGTTGATAGCGTTCTTGATCAGTGCCAGGCCGCCGAGCTCTCCCGCGATGAAGAGATTCTTAATCGTAGTTTCGTACTCAGGAGTCAGGAACGGCATGTCACCGCCCATGCTGGGACTGGCCATGACCATGGTAATGGCGCCCACGGGACAAACCTCCGCGCAGAGGCTGTGGCCAATGCATTTGTATCCGTTCACGATAACGGCCTTGCCACCCAACATGGCGAGGACGTCACCCTCCGGGCAAACCATCGTACAAGATGCGCAGCCAATGCAGTAATTGGCATCGATGTGCGGATGCTGGGACCGCGGACCATCCGAATAAAGCTTGCCTTTTTCCGCGGCTGCGCGTGCTTGCTCCTCCCGCTTCTTTTGACCCTTCAAATAATTTCGCATGAAGAAGCCGATGACGAGGACAGCCACGGCGAAGGCGACTAAGGTATCCATAAATCAGATTCGCTCACTTACAGTCGATAGCCCATAAAGAGGGCGATGCCAATGTGCAGAATGGCGAGGATAGCAAAGGCATAGCTAAAGGGGCGGTGGATGACGTGCCAGAGCTGAAAGATCCGCTGCGTGCGGCTGAGGAAGGCGATACTCTGGGACAGCGAAGCCTGTTTTTGCGCCAGGCGAATGGCCCGCTCGAGTTTCTGGTTGCGGGTGGAGAACAAGCCGAAGCCGGAAAACAGCCAGGCACCGAAGCCGGCTTGGCGCAGCCGCAGCACGGAAGTCTTGAAAGGTCGCTTGATATCGAGCACAAACATGGACAGGAGCGAAGCGACCAGGGGGGTCTTGGCCAGTTCGGCCGGTGACGGCAACTCGGCAAGGGCGTCGACGGAAAAGCCGAAAGTGGCTTTTTGTTCGGCGAGCTCTTTGCGCAGAGACTCTTCTTTCTCCTGGATCTCTTTCATGGAGAGTTCCGCGGCGCTGAGGCCGCGCGGAATGTGGGCATAGAGATAACGCCCCACAAAACCGCTGAGCGTGACCATCAGCATGCTATAGAAGGCCATGCCAGCGATGTTGCCGAATTTGAACGAAGAGTGAAACGCGATGATCATAGGAGCGGCGGTGCCGAGGACAATGTGGAAATCCAGCCAGTGGCGCGAGTTGCCTTGGCGGCCGAGCCATCCCCATTTTTTACGCAGGGGATAGAGATAGAT
>JBGQDD010000174.1:0-6988 GCA_041495665.1 Candidatus Acidiferrum sp. | reverse complement strand
CGCATGACCGGTGATTTCCAAATCGAAGGGCAAACACCCGTGCCCGGGCAAGCGCTGCCCGTCGCGGATTTCCGCGTGGTAAGCGAGCGCTATTTCGAGACGCTGCACATTCCGATGCTTGAGGGCCGGGCGTTCACGCGTACCGACCGTCCGGGCGCGCCGGATGTAGCCATCGTCAATCGCGCCGCGGCGCGGCACTTCTGGGGTACGCAGGATCCCGTTGGAAAACGGTTCTCCGCGGACGGTGGGAAGAGTTGGGTGCTGATCGCCGGCGTCGTGGGTGACGTGAAGCAGTATGGATTGGACAAAGCTCCTGCGGACGAAATCTACGTGCCGATGGCGCAGAACCCGCTTCTGGACGCCGTCCTGGTCGTCAAGACGACGGCGGAGCCGATGAGCATCGCGCGCGGCGTAATCGAGTTGCTCTATGCCGTTGACCCGAATCAGCCGGTCGCTCGCGTACGTTCGCTCGAACAGGTGCGCGCCGAATCAGTCGCGGCGCCCAGACTGACGACCAGCTTGTTAGGCTTGTTCGCTTTGCTCGCGCTGGCGATTGCGGCCACCGGCATCGGCGGCGTGATGGCCCTGGCGGTCGGCCAGCGCCGGCATGAGATCGGAGTGCGTATGGCCATCGGCGCGCGTCCGGCGGAAATTCTACGCATGATCTTGGGCCAGGGCATGGCGCTGGCGTTGATTGGAGTGGCGCTCGGTTTGTTTGGTGCGCTGTGGCTTACGCGCCTCTTGCAGCAACTGCTCTTTGAAGTAGCGCCAACGGATCCGCTAACCTATGTGGGAGTAGCGGTGGTGCTCGGCCTGGCCGCGCTGGTGGCCTGCTACGTTCCTGCACGCCGCGCGGCCCGCGTGGACCCCATCATCGCCCTGCGCGTGGAATAGAGCGAAGGCACTAATTTGTGAGTGAGGGCATCTGTCTTCTTCTGTTCCTTGGGCAATTGGAAAATGATGTTCACGATCGTATCTGTCTCAACGGCCTTTCCGTTGAGAAGCAGCGGCTTGTATTTCCATTGCGAAACTGCCTCAGTCGCTGCGTGAATGAGTAATGCATGGCCCTTCTTGACTTCGATATTCTCTACTGATCCGTCAAGTCCGACGAGGCACTTCAATGAAACAGTACCCTCGACGTGAGCCTGCCTCGCCAATTCGGGGTAAATTGATCGAACCATTTTTATGATTTTCGGATGTAGGAGTGGACAAATAATCCTGACTCCGGCGTCAGGCTTTTTCTGCCCTAGCGCAGCGGCAGAAACCATGAGTCCACAGAAAAGACCGATTAGGAGTGGAGATCTCACCTTACAATTAGACACCGAACAAGGACTTAAGTGCCGTGCGAATACGGAACCTCTACTCGCCTGCACTGCTGGCCGTCGAGCAGCGAGTCTGCTAAACTATCCATAGCTGCACCGCACCTAAGGATGTGTGACCGCCTGGCGGTCAACCTACATAAAGGTACATTCGTCAAGGCTGCTGGTTGTTTCAGCAGCTATTTTTGTCTTTAGAGGACTTGCCCCGGCCGCGCCGGAGGCACGATAAGCAGGAACTATGAGTCAAAATATTCGCAACATCGCCATCATCGCGCACGTGGACCACGGCAAGACCACGCTGGTGGACGCCATGCTGAGGCAAAGCGGTATTTTCCGCGCCAACGAGGCGCTCATTGAGCGCGTGATGGACTCCAACGACCTGGAACGCGAGCGCGGCATCACCATTCTTGCGAAGAACACCGCGCTTTTCTTCCACGACACGAAGATCAATATCGTGGACACGCCTGGCCACAGCGACTTTGGCGGCGAAGTGGAACGCGCGCTGCGCATGGTGGACGGCGTTGTAGTGCTCGTGGACGCCAGCGAAGGACCGCTGCCGCAGACGCGTTACGTTCTGCAGAAAGCGCTGGCGGCGAAGCTGCCTCCGGTGATCGTGCTGAACAAGATCGACCGCACCGATGCGCGCGCCAAGGAAGTCCTGGACGAAATCTACGATCTCTTTATCGATCTCGACGCCACCGAGGACCAGCTCGACTTTCCGGTGGTGTACACCAATGCGCGCGACGGCGTGGCACACATGACGCCGAGTGACGACTCGAAGGATCTGCTGCCGCTATTCGAGACGATCGTAAAACATATTCCTGCGCCTCCTGGCGACCCCGACGGAGTTCTGCAGATTCAGGTGATGAACCTGGATTACAGCGAATTCCTGGGACGCATCGCGATCGGGCGCGTATTCAACGGCACGCTCAGGCGCGGCGCGGACGTGGGCATCGTCAAGCTGGACGGCCGGCTGACGCCGACGCGCATCACCAAGCTGTATACCTTCCGCGGCCTGGAACGGGATGAAGCGCAAGCCGTCCCGGCAGGCGATCTCGTGGCGATTGCGGGCGTTGAGGGCATCAACATCGGGGAAAGCATTACGGATTTGGCAAACCCCATGCCGCTGGAACCGCTGCTGATCGACGAGCCCACGCTGGCGATGATTTTTACCGTCAACAGCGGCCCGCTTTCCGGCAAGGACGGAACGTTTCTCACTTCGCGCGACCTCCGCGATCGCCTGCAGAAAGAGCTTCTGACGAATGTGTCGATCCGCGTGGAAGATACGGACACGCCGGAATCCTTCCGCGTGCTGGGGCGCGGCGAATTGCAGCTCGCGATTTTGATCGAGACGATGCGGCGCGAAGGCTTTGAGCTGATGGTCGGCAAGCCCGAGATTGTCGTCCGCACGGAAAACGGCAAGAAACTGGAGCCGCTGGAGCGGCTGGTCATCGACGTACCGGAGAAATTCATCGGGATCATCATGGAAACGATCGGCAGCCGGCGCGGCGAGATGATCAAGATGAGCAATCACGGGTCGGGCCGCGTGCGACTGGACTTCAAGATTCCGTCACGCGGATTGATCGGGCTGCGCAGCCAGTTGCTGACGGACACGCGCGGCACGGCGCTGATTCATTCCATTTTCGAAGGCTGGATGGAATACGGCGGAGAGATGGCGCTGCGCCCCACCGGCGCCTTGGTGGCGGACCGCGGCGGACCATCCACGGCATTTGCGCTGTGGAATATCCAGGAACGCGGCGAACTCTTCATCGGGCCGGCCATCGATGTCTACGAAGGCATGATCGTGGGCGAGAATTCGCGCGAACAGGACATGGACGTCAACGTAACAAAGGAAAAGAAGCAGACCAACATGCGCTCGTCCAGCGCCGACGAAGCGATCCGCTTGATTCCTCACCGCCAACTGAGTCTCGAGCAGGCCATCGAGTTCATCGCGGACGATGAGTACGTGGAGATCACGCCGAAATCCATCCGCCTGCGCAAAAAAGTTCTCCAAGCCAACAAGCGCCCGCGCCGCTGGCAGGAAATCCGCGCCAGCCAAGCTACCACCTAGACCCAGTGCCGCTCCGAGCTTCTTAGTGCGCTGATTTTTCGAGCAGTTCCGCCAGGTACTGCTTCCACACCACAGCCCGCGTATGCGTGCCGTGGCCGCGCGTTTCGTCGCTGATGGGAATCAAAATGAAGCGCGCGTTTTTCACCCTTTTGATTTCGCGTTCGGCCATGCCCAGCTCGGGCGGATTGATGAAGTCGTCCGCGGAATTGACGTACATGACGGGTGCGGTGATTTTCCCGAGACCCGGTGAAGGGTCGTAATTGCGAGAGGCGTTCACCGCGTACATGAGATCGTTGGCGTCCAGCCCGGTAAGACGCGCCTTGAAATAGTCGTCCAGATATTTGTCCGCGGCGTCGCGCGTCGGCAGAGTCTTCTGCATATAGAGCGGAGCGCTGCCGGCAATGAGCAGCAGGTCGAGCGCCGTGCGCAATCCTTGCTGGGGCTCCGCCGAATAATCCCCTCCTCTCCATTCCGGATCATTGCGAATCGCATCCATCACCATTTTGCGCCAGATGCGGTTGCGTCCCGCGATCTGCACAGGCTGGCAAGCCAGCGGCATGAGAGCGTCCATGAAATCAGGATAGGTTTCTCCCCACACAAAGGAATGCATACAACCCATCGACGTGCCGAGGATGAGGCGCAAATGATCCACGCCGAGGCCCTCGCTGAGAAGCTGGTGGTGCGCGGCAACCATGTCGTCGTAGTCGTATTGCGGGAAACGAGCATGCAGCCCGTCGCTGGGCTTCGAGGATTTCCCGTGACCAACGCCGTCGGGAAGAATGATGAAGTAGCGGGTCACGTCCAGTAGTTGGCCGGGGCCAAACAATTCCCCAGCAAAGATGGGCTGCAAGAATTGACTTCCGGTGCCGCCGGTGCCGTGAAGAATCAGCACGGCGTTGGTGACGCGGCCGTCCGCGTTGCGCACGGGCTTGCCGAGCGTCGTGTAGTGCAAGCGCAATTCCGGCAGCGTCTCGCCCGACCGGAATTTGAAATTCTTGACGACGAAATCGCCTTCGGTTGGCGCGGGAGGCGCCGACTGCTGGCCTGCGGAAGACGCCGAAGCCAGGACAGTGATCGTGCACAGCAAGACGAAACAGCGGATTACGGACGCCCTCATGAAGCACCTCTTCAACGAAAAATCTAACACACCTGGCGAGCGCGCCGGGTGCGACTTCGGCCGATCCGGAACCGGGAAGCCTGCCTCCCACATAGCCGGGAATAAATTCAATGGCGCGCCGGTCTTTGCAAAGCCGTGGTCGGAAACAACGGATATGCAGGCGCGACCGGGTGCGAGCCGCTCAGCGACTTCGCGCAAGCTTCCGATCACGGTTTTCTCTTGCCCGGGACCGACTCCCGCCTCCGCCTTCAAACTAGTTCGCTCCTAGCAAAGAATTGATGTAAAGTCATTTGCTCGAATGCAGCGTGCCCCGAAAGCGCTGCATTCAAAAGGCTTACGCAGCGGGGGAAACTGTCGGCGCTGGCTTTGTGCCCAAGGAGATTGATGGAATCCGCGAGCAATCGACTTGTAGAAGCTGCCTCAGACTCGTATCCCACCATCGCCGCGACAGCCACCGCGGTGCCGCCGCACACCATCACTCGCGACGACGTGAAGTACTACCTGGGGCGCGTTTTTGACATTCCCGACCGCAAGATCGAGGCAATGATGACCGTCGTGGACAACGCGCAGGTCCACAAACGCCACAGCATCTTCCCGATTGAATACACCATCGAGCCGCGGCCGCTTTCCAAGACGAATGAGGAGTACCAGGAACACGCCATCGCCCTCGGGCGCCGGGCTGCTGAGGAGTGCCTGGCGAAAGCCGGCGTCGCTCCGGCCGAGGTGGACCTCATCATCACCGTCTCGTGCACCGGCTACATGATTCCTTCGCTGGACGTGCATCTATTGAACCTGATGGGCTTTCGCAACAACATCCGGCGGTTGCCGATCACCGAACTGGGCTGTGTCGCTGGCGCGATAGCGCTTTCGCGGGCGCGTGATTTCCTGCGCGGGGCTCCGGGCAAAACGGTGTTGATTGTGGCCGTCGAGCTGCCCACGCTTACGTTTCAGCGCAAGGACCTCTCGCAGGGCAATTTGATTTCCGCGGTTCTGTTTGGCGATGGCGCCGCGGCAGCAGTTATCACGAACCAGCCTTCCTCTGGACCGAGGATTCTGGATTCCGAATCCTTCACGCTCCCCGGATCGATGGATGCCCTGGGCTTCGATCTCCGCGACACGGGATTCCACATCGTGCTCTCGAAAGACCTTCCCCAGTTGGTGCGCGACAAAATCAAAGGGCTGGTGGAGAATTTCCTCGGACGGCACAACTTGAAGCCCCAGGAGATGGCCGCCTACCTTCTCCATCCCGGCGGCCAGAAGCTGCTCGTCTGCATCGAGGAAGAGCTGGGCCTGCAGCGGTGCCACACGGAGTTTTCCTGGGACGTGCTTCGCGACTACGGCAACCTATCCAGCGCCACGATTCTGTTTATCCTCCAGGAGTGGCTGACGAAGAAGAAGATGAAACCCGGGGATTACGGCCTCATGGCCGGTTTCGGGCCGGGCTTCAGCTCGGAGCTTTTGTTATTGCAATGGACATAAGCGTCATCGCTTTTCTGCTCTTGCTTTTCGCCGTGGCGGCGCTGCGCCTGGGGGAGCTGCGCATTTCGCGGCGGCATCAAGAGCAACTGGTGTCCCGCGGCGCCGCGAAAGTCGACGAGCCCCGGTTCCGTTGGATGGTCGCGCTGCACGCCGCGGTTCTGATCGGCGCGGCCCTGGAAGTCCTGCTCTTAAAAAGGCCGTTCCTTCCGGCGCTGGCTGCGGTGACGTTCACTATTTTTCTGGCGGCGACTGCCGTGCGCTGGTGGGTGATCAGCACGCTTGGCGAACACTGGAACGTGCAAGTAATGGATTCGACGAGGTTGGGAGTGGTCACGTCCGGACCGTTTCGCTTCGTTCGGCATCCCAACTATGCGGCGGTGTTCTCCGAGATGCTGGCGCTGCCGCTGATCCACACGGCCTGGATCACCGCGCTCGCGGGAGCGCTCGCGCACGTGGCGGTTCTGGCGATGCGGCTCTCCACGGAAGAGCGAGTACTTTTTGCAAATCCGGACTACCGCGCGGCAATGGCGGGCAAACCGCGCTTCTTTCCCGGGCTTTTCTGAAGAGCAGGTTTCGAATGCGTTGGCAAACCCATTGTCTGGCATCCCTGCTGCTGCTATCCGCTGCCGTCTGCAGTGCGCGCCCGGAGGCTGACGCCAATGGTCCGGCGTTCACCAACGTGCCGGAACTCACCTCTGGATTTCATTCCCTCTATCTCCAGAACTTCTCCGAGGCGCGCGAAAAATTTGCCGGCTGGGAATCGCAGAATCCCGACGAGCCTTTTGGCGAGGTTGCGGTTGCGGCAAGTTACCTCTTCGAGGAGCTATATCGCCAGGGCGTTCTCTCCAGCGACTTCTTCTTGAACGAAAAAAGATTCCTCAACGGCATTGAAGGCAAGCCCGATGCGGCGCGCATGAAGAGTTTTAAGGAGGCCATCCAGCAAGCCCGAAAACTCGCTCGCCGGCGCCTGGAGAAAGACCCACGCGACGCGGAAGGGCTCTT
>JBGQDD010000173.1:0-6999 GCA_041495665.1 Candidatus Acidiferrum sp. | reverse complement strand
GCCTTCGCCGATCAGGACGGGAACGATGCCGATATAAAGCTCGTCGACGAGGTCGTCTTTGAGGAAGTCGCGGGCGAGTTCGCCGCCGCCCATCAGCCAGATGTTTTTGCCGGAGCGTTTGCGGAGCTTCTCGAGGAAACTTTTTGGGGATTCGTTGACGAAGGTGAAGCCGCCCTGCTCGCCGGGCGGCTGGGAATGAGAGAAGACGTAGTTCTTCATTTTTGAGTCGCTGAAGCCGCCCCCGCCCATTTTGAGGGCTACGTCGTAGGTTTTGCGCCCCATGATGGCGGTATCGATGGTGGCGAAGAATGGGCCCATCGAATAGTCCTTGGGCATGAAGAGAAAATCGACCGCTCCATCGGGGCGGGCGATGTAGCCGTCGAGGCTGATGCCGAGGCCCAGGACGACCTTGCGCATGGGGGCATTCTAAACAACGTTTCGTGGAAAGGCGATAGCGCTCGGAAAGTGTGAGGGCACGATCTTGGGAAGGTCAGAAGCCCCACACGCATAACCCGGTGTATGGGGCACCGCGCGAAAAGGATTGCGCGGGAGTTTCGACTTGGGCTAACGTGCGCTTCGGCGCGAATGCGTTGAGAGCCCAAAGCGGAGGAATCTGTCATGCGGAAGATGGTTCTTGCGGCGGTCGGTACAGTCTTGCTGTCGTGTGGCGCTTACGGCCAGAATGCGTCGTCCGGACCACAATCTTGCGAGGGTCTGGCGCAACTCCAACTGCCAGGAGCGAAGATCCTCTCGGCGCAGACGGTGGCCGCCGGAGCGTTCACGCCGCCGTCAAACATGACTCCCTGGATGGTGGGGGATCCCTCCTTTTACAAGACGCTCGCGGCGTTCTGCCGGGTGGTGGTGGAAGCGACGCCGAGCACCGATTCTTCGATCAAGATCGAGGTGTGGATGCCCGTCAATGGAAAGAATGGCGGCGGGTGGAACGGAAAACTGCAGGGCAACGGAAATGGGGGATTCGCCGGAGAGATTGGATACGGCCAATTGGGAATGGCGGTGCACCAAGGATACGCGACGGTGGGCACAGATACCGGCCACTCCGGCGGGGGGACGGATGCGAGCTGGGCGCTGGGACATCCCGAGAAGGTGGCCGACTTCGGATACCGCGGAATCCACGAGATGACGCGAGTCGCCAAGGCGGCGATCAAGGCGTTTTATGGGAACGATCCGCAACACTCGTACTTCGGGGGCTGCTCGAACGGCGGGAGGCAAGCGTTGATGGAAGCGCAGCGATTTCCCGAAGATTACGACGGCATTCTCGCGGGAGCGCCGGCCAACTTCTGGACGCACTTGCTGACCAAAGCGCTTGCGGATGCGCAGGCGACGACGCTTGATCCAGCCAGTTATATCCCGTCGAGCAAGCTGCCGGGGATCGCGCGCGCGGTGAATGCCGCCTGCGACGCGCAGGACGGAGTGACCGACGGCGTACTGAATGACCCGAAGAAATGTCATTTCGATCCGGCTGGGATGCTTTGCAAAGAAGGCGATTCGGAGACGTGCCTGACGGCGCCGCAGGTAACCGCGCTGAAGAAGTTGTACGACGGGCCGCACGATGCCAAGGGGCACGAGATTTTTCCTGGCTACCTGCCAGGAGCGGAAGAGGGACCGGGAGGATGGGGAACGTGGATTACAGGAGTGGCGCCGGGGAAAAGCCTGCTGTTCGCCTTCGGTGGCGGATATTTTTCCAACATGGTTTATGATAAAGCGGACTGGAATTACAGGACAACCAGCGTCGATGAAGCAGTGAAGGCGGCCGATGGGAAGAGCGCGCAAATCCTGAACGCGACGGAGGCAAATCTTGCGGCGTTCAAGTCGCGGGGCGGGAAGCTGATTCTCTATCATGGCTGGAACGATCCGGCCATTTCGGCGCTCAACACGATTAATTATTACAACGAGGTGGTGAGCAGGATGGGCGGGAAGGAGACGGAGGCGTTCGCGCGGCTTTACATGGTGCCGGGAATGCAGCACTGCGGCGGGGGTCCCGGAGCTGATTCGTTTGGGCAAGGCGGCGCGGGCGCGAAGGATGCACAGCACAATGTGGAGTTGGCGCTCGAACAGTGGGTGGAGAAGGGAATTGCGCCTGCCGCGATTATCGCGACGAAGAACGAGGGAGGCGATCCAACGAAGAGCGTTAAGATGAGCCGTCCGCTATGTCCCTATCCGCAAATTGCGAAGTACAAGGGCAGAGGCGATACGAACGACGCGGGCAATTTTGCGTGCGCGGCGGAGAGCAAATGAACGAAAAAGATTGTGTGGGAGTTTCGAGGTGGCTTAAGTTGCGTTGCGATGCAAATGCGGTTATCGGTTCAATCAGAGGAGGAGAGAAAATGTCACAAAAAAGCATGGTGAAGATTTTCGTTGTCTCGCTCGTATTGTTCGGCGCGCTCAGCAGCGCTGTGGCGCAAATGCCGAATCCCTATGGCCTGGCCATCAGCCTGGAAAATGCCAAGAAGGCGGCCGCACCGGCGCTGGCGGAGGCGGCGAAAAATAATTGGACCATGGCGGTGGCGATTGTCGGCCCGGCGGGCACGCTCGTGTACTACGAGAAAATGGACAACACGCAGATCGGCAGCGCCGAAGTGGCCATTGATAAGGCGCGGACGGCGGTACTGTTCAAGCGTCCGACGAAGGCGTTTCAGGATGCGCTCGCGGGTGGTGGAGATGGGCTGCGCGTGCTGGGCTTGAAAGGCGTCGTGCCGATCGAAGGCGGGATTCCGTTGGTGATGGATGGAAAGATTGTGGGCGCGATCGGCGTCAGCGGCGGGACGAGCGCGCAGGATGGACAGTGCGCCAAGGTTGGCGCGGACACGGTAAAGTAGTTGCCAGAGGAATTGTCCTCTCTGTTGGTAAAAAGTAATGAATGAATCAAGCGAAGCCAAGACGCTTCGAGTCTGGGCCGACTTCAACGGCCTATTTGGCGAGCTCTTGTGTCTCTCTCACGAGGATACTTCCACTGATGAACACGGAGCTGAAATTACCTTGCGCGCGGGCATGAAACTGACTGCCTTTGATCAGGATGTGGATGAGACAGGAAACCGGGATGACCTCATCGCCTCTGGCACCGTCGAGCCGTCTCCTAAAAGCCTCCGCTGCAATGGTTCACGCTGGGTCCTAAGGATCGACGAAAACGGAGTGAGAAACGAGTCTGATATCCACAAGAGAGAATAGTTCGGCGCTGGGCGCCGACGGTTCACTGAGAACAGATGGGTGAAAAGACGATTTACCTTTCGCTGGGATCAAACGTGGGGAACAGGGAAGAGAATTTGCGCGCCGGGATTGCGGCGCTGGGGGATGCGGGTGTGCGCGTGACGCGCGTTTCGTCGATTTATGAGACGGAGCCGGTGGACTTCCTAGAGCAGGCGTGGTTTTTGAATTGTGCAGTCGAAGGAGAGGCGAACGTTTCGGCGCTGGAATTGTTGCAAATTCTGCGTGGAATCGAATTGCGAATGGGGAGCAAGAAGCTAGTGGCGAAAGGGCCGCGGCTGATTGATTTGGACATTTTGCTTTACGGCTCGGAGACGATTGACACGCCGGAATTGCAGGTGCCGCACCCGAGAATGCATCTGCGACGGTTCGTGCTGGTGCCGCTGACGGAGATCGCGCCGGAGGCGGTGCACCCGGCGCTGAAAATAACGGTCGCAAAGCTGCTCGAGGAAACGATGGATCGCAGTACGGTTAGGCGTTTTGATCCTGCCAAGTAGTGGCGCAGCATGCTGCGCCACTACAAGCGCGGACTTCCTAGTCGCTTCAACTGGTGCGATGCAAAAGCAGGCGGTGAAGGATTATTGGTTTGGGCTGGAGGGCGTCGAGCTCGATTTGGGCGAACTGGCCTTCCTTGATTTCGCGCCAGCGGTAGACACCGGGCTCGGTTTCCTGAGTTTCGCGGCCGTTCAGGCGGCGCAAGAACTCGCTGGCATTGTCGCGCGAAGCGGCCTGGCGGTACGAGGGACGGGTGAGGGCTTCGACGGCGTAACTGCGCAGAAGTTTGCGCCAGTAGCGATCGAAGAGATCGCCGGAGGCGAAGATGTCACTCCAGGCGACATCGCCGCCGTAGGCCACGACCACGCCGACAACGCGTTCATTCTTCAAACCTGAAGTGGCTTGCGAGAAACGGCGCTGTACTTCGTCAACAAAACCATCGATGGATACGCCGACGGCGCGCGACTCGTAGATTTTTTCGTAGGCTTCCGTGCGCCCGTTGCCAGCGATGGCAGATTGGAGATTGTCAGCGGATATTTGAGCGCGCGGAGCAGCTGGCGGCGCCTTTGAGTTGGTGCCGTTGCGAACGGAGTCCCAGACTTTCGTCTGGGCCTGATCAACCGCGACGCTTTCGCGGACGCTTGGATGGACGATGGTATTCGCGGCGGCGAATTGCGCGCTGCCGGTCCAACGGCCGTGTTCGACGCAAAAGACGTCGAGAGGAAGCGGAGGCGCGCCGGCGGGGATGATGCGGTCCTTGCCGATGACGCGGTCTTGCTTGCCGCCGCTGACGAGTTCGCCCGCGAGGAGCAAGAGCGGGCGACGACTGCGATTGATCAGGACTAGCTGATTGACGGAAGCACCGGTACCGGATTGCGGAATATAGACGGGGCGGCCATCGCGTCCACGAACCATGGTTTCAGAACCTCGCTCATGCACGGCTACTTCGCCGGTGGCGAGACCTTCCTCGAGAGTGAGGAAGGGACTGGTGTCCTGGCTGTAGGAGCTGACGACGGGGAAGACGGAGATGTTCTCGTAGGTGATGGGATCGAGGAGCCGCCAGTCGCCCTCAGGCCGAGAAGTGGAAGCGGCTGCGGTGCCCGGCACCGAGCCGACAAAAGCCAGGCTGCCGAGCGCGGTGATACCAAGAAGTCCGCCGATGAGGGCGGCGAAAATCGAACGTTCCATGAAAGCCTCCTGTGCGTGATTCCCTGTCCGGTCAGAGCGAACCAGCGAGGACACGACTCAGCATTAGAACGGAGAGGCAGAAAAACCTTGCAGTGGAAATCAGCTATTAGTTGTTAGTTTTCAGTTCTTAGTTTGAAAGGAAGGGATTTGGCTGAGGGGAGGAGGTAAGGGCAAAACGAAGAATGGGCGGCTCATCTTGCAAGGTGTTGCTTATGTCTTGGGACATCATGACTAAGGACTAAAAACAAGGAGTAAAAACTTAAGGACTAGAAACTACTTCAGTTCCGTTTAGCGGTTGGGATCGCCGAGGTTGGTGCGGGGCTTGTTGCGCTTGGAACTGGAGGTTTCGCTTTCCTGTTTCTCGTATTCGGCGAGTTCCTCGTCAGTGTAGGAAAAAGAGTCGCGCGAGGCGAACATCGAGTTGGATCGACCGGCTTGCTTCTTTTTCTTGCGCAAGGCACCGAATTCGTGGCGGACCTGACGGATAGGACCCTCGATGGCCTTCACTTCGACGAGCAGATCGCTGACTTTTTCGAGAAAGTCGTGCAGATGGTAGGGACGAAGCACGTAGGGGAGGCGCGCGGCTTCCAGAAGGCCGATGTACTGGCCACCGGCTAGTTCCGGGATGAGGAACAGAACGCGAACCCGGCCACCATCATCAAGAGAGACGCTGGCAAGCTCGCGCAGGGTGACGAACGCGGGACCTTCGACTCCCGTTAGAGCCACATCGGCGATGACAAGAGACCATTCCCCGGTTTTCAGCTCGGCCAGGAGCATGTGGGTGTCGGGGACGATGCGGACGCGCCATCCCTCGGAGTCCAGGATCTGCTTGACCGCGCTTCCACCGGGGGCATCGTTGTCAAGGACAAGAATGCCGACCTGCTGAGGGGCGGGAGTAGGACTAGTACTCACAATACCGATTATACCGCCAGGATGGCTGTGACGGGCGTGGAATCAAGTGGCTGCGGCGTATCGGATAACGGCGGCTCGAAGGTTTCCCATTCGTTTGCAGGTACGCCGCTACTGACCGACCACGAAGCTACTCCCAGAGGCGTATTTTTGGACCCCAGTGCCATCCCAGAAGATACGGAACGTAGCGGCGGCGGGGCTCCCAGAAATCGAGCGTGTGTAGAAGACCTGGAGCCCATCACGAGACCATTCAGCGCCACGTCCCCATTGGTCAGGTGGGCAGAGGATAACGCGGCGCTTCGAACGCAATTCGTAGAGGAAGAAACCTGCGGCCAAGCCCATGGAGTCAACCGGAGTTCCTACAGGCGCCATTGCATAGCCGGCGGAGACAAGCAGCAGGTCTGGATTGATGGGATGCAGACGAATCGCATCTGAACTCATGATTTGAAACGCGGCACCGTAGATGTCCTTGAGGGCCACGGCTTGCGGCAAGACATCTTCGCTCAACCAGTAGGCGTTCAGCATGTCCGACGCCAGGAGGGTGTGATTGTCAATCCAGCCGTGAAGAGAGTTTACGGGCTGGGGAGAAAAGGAAATGGCCACTTCTGGCGTTGCTACGGGGAAGGACCAGACCTGCCAGGAGCGATCCAGGGCCTTCAGGAAAGCGATGCGGGTGTCATCGGGTGACCAGATCGGTTGGCGCACGAGGCCGTGCACCAGATCCACGGACTTACCGGTGTCAAAATCGTAGAGAACGATAGTGCGATCCGGTCCAGTCGTGGAATCGGAGCGCGTATAGAGAAGCTTCTTGCCGCCTTGGGAAAGGGCCAGCTCGGTGCCAACTTGGGCAGCAATTTTTTTCACGGCTCCGCGGCTGAACACGACCTTTCCGGCCGCGTTCAAATAGGCCACTGCAAGCGGAGTTTTGAAGCTGGTTATGGTTGGGGCGGGGGGCTTCTTTCTGGCGGCGTCTTCTTCGTCGTCGGGTTGGTTGTTGATCTTGGGGAAGAGTTCGGCGGCGATGCGGGCGCAGCCCTTCAGGGTGCCGAGCTGCGCGTGATCGACGGAAGCGCGGAAGGAGTACTTTCCCGCGGGTGGCGGCGCGGGAGTCAGCGTATCGTTCTTGGCATCGGCACACGCTTCCCGCGTGAGATGGAGGGCGACGACCGCGCCGGTGGCGGAGTC
>JBGQDD010000172.1:0-7081 GCA_041495665.1 Candidatus Acidiferrum sp. | reverse complement strand
GAACTTTCGGCCCGGCAGAAATTCCTCGCGCGTATTGTTCAGCCTGATGTTTTCTTTGTGCTGTTGATTCTTGGCGTTCTTGGCGTTTACACCGAGTTCACGCATCCGGGAGCGATCGCTCCCGGAGTCATCGGCGGTATCTGCCTGATTCTAGCGCTGTACGCCATGAATTTTCTGCCCATCAATCTTGCGGGCCTGTTCTTGATTGCGCTGGCCCTGGCGTTTTTCATACTCGAAGCGAAAGTTCCGAGTCATGGCGTGCTGGCCTTCGGCGGGGTTGTGTCAATGTTTCTGGGCGCGATTTTCCTGATTCGCTCGCCACTCACTCCCGGAGGAGTGAGCGTAGGCGTGGCGCTGGCGGGGACGGTGCCCTTCGCGATTCTGGCCGTGGTTCTGATGCGGCTGGTGTTGCGGTCGCGGAAATGGAAATCGGCAACGGGAAAGGAAGAGCTCATTGGATCGCAGGGCGTCGCGATGGCGCAGTTGGCTGCGGGTGCTGAGGGCATGGTTCGCGTGCATGGCGAGCTGTGGCGCGCTGAATCTTCGCGGCCCGTGCAGGAAGGCGAGACCGTCCGGATTTTGCGTGTCGAAGGACTCAAGCTTTACGTTGAGCCAGCCGAAGTGGCTGTTTCAGCGGCGAAATAAGAATTTTCACGTTCAGGAGGAAAACATGGAAATTGGTTTTATTGGAATGGCGCTGATAGTTGGCCTGGTGTTGATCTGGTTCTGGAATTCGATCTATATCATCAAGGAATGGGAACGCGGCGTGGTGCTTCGGCTCGGTCGGTTGCTTCCCGAAGCAAAGACCGCGGGAATAAATATTGTAATTTGGCCGATTGAAACACTCTACCGCATCAACATGCGGATTGAGACGCTGGAGGTTCCGCCACAGGACGTCATCACGCGCGACAACGTCTCTGTGAAGGTCAATGCGGTTTGCTACTTCCGTGTGGTCGACGCCAATCGGGCGCTTTCGCAGGTGCAGAACTACACCTATGCGACTTCGCAGCTCGCGCAGACCACCATCCGCAGCGTCGTCGGACAGTTCGAACTCGATGAAATCCTCTCGCAGCGCGATAAGGTTAACGCCAAACTCCAGATCATTCTCGACACCGACACGGAACCTTGGGGCATTAAGGTTTCCAAAGTCGAGGTGAAACAGGTCGACATCCCCGAGCAGATGCAGCGCGCTATCGCCAAGCAGGCGGAAGCCGAACGCGAACGCCGTGCAAAAATTATTCACGCTGAAGGAGAGTTCGAAGCCTCGCAGAAACTCGCGGATGCCGCCAAAGTTCTGGAAACGCAGCCTTCCGCAATCCAGCTCCGTTACTTGCAGACCCTGACCGAGATAGGTGTCGAGAAGAACACAACGATTGTGTTTCCGCTGCCTATCGATATCATTAACCAGTGGACTAAAAATCTAGGGGGGCCGCAAAAGTAAGAATGGCTTCTGGGGGAAAACGAGGAGGCGCCGGAGAGCGTGTGCTCGAAAGTCGGCATGTCATCGGCTTGTTCATGCTGATGCTGCTGTTTTCGGGCGTATTTTTCACGCTTGGTTACGTCATGGGGCGTAACGAAATCGATAGCCCGGTGCGCGCCGCGACCGATTTTTTCAAGAAGCCGGAGAAGTCCGTGATTCCCACCAAGACGGACGCGAGTTCGAAGCGCACCAACAATCCCGCTCCTGCCACCAGGCCGACGGACTCGGCCGCGCCACCGAGTTCCGATTGGGAGTTTTATCATGCGGGCGACAATAAGAAAACCGAAGACCATCTGAAGCCCGTCGCGCCCGCGCCTGCGCCAGCACGAAAAAACGTGCCGGTTCTCGTGCGGACCACAGCTTCCCCGAGAACCGCCGGCGGTTCATCAAAGACTCCGAACGCGCCGCTCATTCCAGGAGGCGCTTACACGCTGCAAGTAGCGGCGCTCACGAAAGAAGCGGATGCTTTGGAACTCGCGGCGCGGTTACAGAAGAAAAAATTCCCCGCGTTCGTTCTTTCTCCGCAAGCAGACAAATATTACCGCGTGCAAGTCGGCCCGTACGCTGATCCGAAGGCCGCCGACGCGGCCAGGAAAGGCCTCGAGGGCGCAGGTTTTAAAGCCATCGTGAAACACTGATGCCTCGGGGCAGTTGGCTCACCTATCTTCGTCCACAGGCTGGCGCGGAAATACCTGCGGCGTTGCGTCTCATCGTTGGAGCCGTGTCCGGCGCCGCGCTTTCGCTCTCCTACACCGGTCTCTATCTCGGTATCTATTCATGGGTTTGCGTTGGGATTCTCCTTTTTTCACTGTTTGGCGCCCGGCCTCGCGTGGCGTTTGGATGTGGATTTCTTCATGGTCTTCTTTTCGTCCTGACTTCGGTGCCATGGATTGCGACGGTTCTTACCGTTCACGGCGGCCTCTCGGCAGCGGGCGGATGGGGCGTCCTGCTCCTGATCGCCATGGCCTGGGGAATTCTTATTGGCGTATTTGCCTGGACCGTTCAACGCTTGTTCCGCCAGAGCATCGAGTTGGCATGCCTAGGTGCGCCGTTTATTTGGGTCACCTTCGAATTTGTTCGCGCGCATTTGCCGGAGATTAGTTTTCCTTGGAACTTGCTTGGATATCCCGCATCTGCGAATCTGGGTTTAGTTCAGCTCACCGCCATTACGGGAATCTACGGGCTATCCTTTCTTGTAGCGGGTTTCAATGCGCTGCTCGCCTGGACGAGTGCATCGAGCAGGCCGCCGATTCGCAGGCGGATTACCTATGCCGCCGCCGCAACGGCAATTCTCTTGAGCGCCGCGCTGGCCGGGCCACGCCTGGTGCCCCAGGCACAAGCTCAGCATTTCGCGCGCGCCGTGCAGCTCAATTTCCCGGAGGTGGAATCCTACCCCGCGGATTGGTTTGCGGCGCACGCCGCGGACCTCGAGGAGATCACACGAATCAGCCTCGCACCCGCCGCGGAAAAGCCGGACCTTCTTGTTTGGCCTGAAGCGCCCGCGCCATTCTCGTTTCAGGATTCGCAATTCGCAAAGATTGCCTCGACGCTGGCGATCCGTTTCGGGCATCCATTCCTTGCCGGAGCCATCGAATGGAAACCACCGGTGGATCCATCAGACGTGGCGCCCCACGGCACCTTCCTCCCGTACAACAGCGCGCTGCTTTTTGACGCGCAAGGCCAGCGCGTATTCGTCTACGACAAAGTCCATCTCGTCCCGTTCGGTGAGTACGAGCCGTTTCCACTGATCCATCGCGTGGTGACCAGCGTGTCCAGCGACGTTGGCGGCTTTCACAAAGGAAACAAGTACGTTGTGGGGCAGCTTCCACGCGGCAATACCTTCGGCGTTTTTATCTGCTATGAAGCGATCTATGCCGGCGAAGTGCGCCGTTTTGCGGCAGGTGGGGCGCAGCTCCTCATCAATATTTCGAATGACGGATGGTTTGGACGGTCCGCCGCGGCCGAGCAGCATCTGCGCATGGCCCGCGTGCGCGCCGTGGAAAACCGCCGCTGGATCGTGCGCACCACAAATAACGGCTATACCGTTTCCATCGATCCCTACGGCCGCATCTTCCAGCCGCTTCCGCCGGACGTGCGGGCCGCCACCGATCTTCCTTATGATTTTCGAACGGACGTGACGATTTACACGCGCTTCGGAGACTGGTTCGCCTGGCTCTGCGTGCTCATTTCCGTTATTCTAGTGGCGACAACTTTTCGAAAGGCAAAGTGACGTCCGTTCCCGGACGGACGATTTACCAGAAAAAGCATGATCCTCGAAGACCTCCAGTACCGCTACGAAGGCCTCAAGCAGCGCATCACGCTCGTGCGGAGCTATCTTTGACGCACCTCAGTATCACGAGCGCCTGAAGGCTCTCGAAGCGCGCGTCGCCGACCCCACTTTTTGGAACAATCAGGAAGCTGCACAAAGCGTTCTCCGCGACCGGAAGCGCGCCGAAGAACAAATTGCCGCGGACGAGAAGCTCACGTCCATCTCCAGCGATATCGAGACGTACATCCATCTCGCTCAGGAAGAGACCAACGTCGAGCAAAAGAACGATCTGCTGAAAGATCTGGACCGCGAGCTCAACGCCGCCGATATCTACATCTCCGAACTGGAAACCAAGACGCTGCTCTCCGGTGAGACCGATCACCTCAACGCCATCATGACCATCAAGCCCGGCGCGGGTGGGACGGAATCGCAGGATTGGGCATCCATCCTTCTTCGCATGTATCTGCGATGGGCGGAGCGCCGTGGAATGACCGCCTCGGTACTCGATGAGACTCCGGGAGAAGAGGCGGGCATCAAATCCGCGACGATTCAATTCTCCGGCGAAAATGCCTACGGTCTTCTCACGGGGGAAACCGGCGTTCACCGCCTCGTCCGAATCTCCCCCTTCGATCAAGCGGCGCGCCGCCACACTTCTTTTGCTTCCGTCTTCGTGATTCCGGAAATCGACGACCGCATCGAGATCAATATCCGGCCGGAAGACCTGCGCGTGGACACGTTCCGGTCGGGCGGCAAAGGCGGACAAAACGTCAACAAAGTGGAGACCGCGGTTCGCATCACCCACATCCCCACCAACATCGTCGTTGGGTGTCAGGCCCAGCGCAGCCAGAGCAAGAATCGCGAGCTGGCGATGAAGATGCTTCGCTCGCGCCTCTACGATCTGGAAATCCAGAAACGCCAGGCGCACACCGACAAACTCGACGAAAGCAAGCTGGACATTTCGTTTGGCAGTCAAATCCGGTCCTATGTGATGCAGCCTTACCGCCTGATCAAGGACCACCGCACGAAGTTTGAAGTAGGCGACGTGGACCGGGTGATGGACGGTGATCTGGACCCCTTTATCCGCTCCTACCTGATGGCCAAAAAGACGAAGGGCAGGCTCGACGTCCTGCCGGACGACGATGCCGACTTGGCTTGATCAACACAAAGGAGTCCTTGGATGTTCTGGACAAAACGGGTTTGGTTCTTGAGTTTTACGGTTAGACTTGCGCTTTTCTCACTGGTCCTTGTCGCCTCTGTGTTCGCAGCGGAAAAATCGACCGCACCGCAACTGATCGAACTTGCCAAGTCCAACAATGCAGGTCTGCACGACGCCATCACGGCTACTTTCGATGCCAAGGACCTTAAGGAAGGGACCGCGTGGGTTGGCCGTGGCCCGGAGTTCTTTTTTGCAACGGAAGCGCCTTCGCAGCCATCGCTCGTCATTGACGGCGCTCCTGGGCCGCAGGTACGGCAGTTAGCTGGCTCCGCTCTCTGGTATGCGCCTGCACGCATCGAGCAGGTGGGCCGGTTGCACGCGTTCTACTACCTCATCAATGGAACAAAGTTCGGCGGCCGCCAGGATCTGCCGGTGTTCGGCCCTTTTTCCTATATGCAACCAGGGGTTCCCTCGGGCACGCTCTCGCCGAAGATTACGCACACCAGCAAAATTTACGACGGCATGAAGAGCGAGTATTGGATTTACGTTCCTGCGCAATACAACCAGGACACGCCCGCCGCGCTGATGGTCTTCCAGGACGGCGGCTGGTACGTCGATCGCAATGGCAACAATCCGGCGCTCAACGTCATCGATAATTTGATTGCTCAAGAAAAGATTCCCGTGATGATCTGCGTCTTCATCAATCCGGGTGACATTAGCGACTCCCCAGACACGCCAACCTACCGTTTTGTGAAGGCCTATTCGGACAAATGGCAGCGCACCCTCAAGGACTCCATGCGCAGCACGCTGTACGACACCGTAAGCGACCGCTACGTTCGCTATCTTCGTGATGAGGTGCTCGCCGAGGTCGCCGCCAAATACAATATCCGCAAGGATGCCTACAGCCGTGCAATCACCGGCCTCTCCTCGGGCGCCATTTGCTCCTTCAATGCGGCATGGCAGATGTCCGATCAGTTCGGCCGGGTGATTTCCTGGATCGGCAGCTTCACCAGCATCCAGTGGAGGGAAGATCCAAATGCACAGGATGGTGGCCAGGACTATCCCGAAAAAATCTTGCACGAGTCCAAGCGAAATATGCGCGTTTGGCTACAGGACGGTTCCGAAGATCTCGAACTGGCCCGCTACGGTAGCTGGCCGTTGGCCAACCTTCGCCTCGCCAATGCGCTGAAGCTTAAGGCTTACGACTTCCATTTTAGTTTCGGCAAGGGCACTCACAACTCCGCCCAAGGCGCGGCCGAGTTCCCGGCGGAGATGATCTGGCTCTGGCGGGAGTACGACCCTGCCAAGACCGCGCAGACCTTCGAGATGGAGCCGTCCGAGAAGGCCAAGCCGCCATTCCGAGTGTCGGTTGCGAACCGGGACACCGAGTAGGGCATCGGACGTCATTCTTCTGCCATTCGACCATCGATTTCGACCGTTCAACCCCCTCCTAATGCATTTGGCTGCAATAAATTGATTCTCTGGCAAGCGGATGATACCTTTGAAAGGTTGAGGCCACTGTGTTTTGTGGCCCATTTTGGGGTGTGCCCCTAAGCTCCCAATGAAGGAGAGTTTGTTTTGAGCGAAGCCTTGCGCAACTTCTTGTTTACTTCGGAGTCCGTGACCGAAGGTCACCCGGACAAAATTGCCGACCAGATTTCTGACGCCGTCCTTGACGAGGTCATGAAGCACGACCCCAAAGGGCGCGTCGCCTGCGAGACGCTTGTCACGACGGGTGTGGCCGTTGTCGCTGGTGAGATCACCACCACCGCGCACGTCGATTACGACGAGCTTGTGCGCAGCACCATCCGCGGCGTCGGCTACGATCGCGCGAAGTATGGCTACGACGCGGACACCTGCGCGGTCATGTGCACGGTGAAGCGGCAATCGCCCGACATCGCCATGGGCGTGGATACCGGTGGAGCGGGCGACCAGGGCTTGATGTTTGGCTTCGCCTGCGATGAAACAGAAGAATTGATGCCCATGCCTATCCAGCTTGCCCATCGCCTCACGCAGCGCCTCGCCGAGATTCGCAAAGCCAACAAAGTTGATTTTCTCCGCCCTGATGGAAAGTCGCAGGTCACCATCGAGTACCGCCACGGCCGCCCGGTGCGCGTCGATTGCGTGGTGATCTCCACGCAGCACAGCGATAAGGTCTCGAATACCGACCTTCGCG
>JBGQDD010000171.1:0-7144 GCA_041495665.1 Candidatus Acidiferrum sp. | reverse complement strand
GTTACCGTCCGGGGCGTTTGGGGTTGGGTGCCATGTGGACCCCGCGTCGTGGGTGTCGCCTACGTGCGCCCGGTTTATGCTCCCGCTCTTGTCGCGTGGGTTGGCGGACCACACTTCGGCATCGGCATAGGAATTGGGGGAGGTGGTGGCGTCGGTGTCGGCGTGGCCTGGTTTCCGCTCGGGCCGCGTGAGATCTTCGAACCTTCTTACCGCGTAAGCCGCACTTACGTTACCAACGTGAACGTCTCGAATACCACGGTGAACAACACCGTTGTGAACAATTACTACAACAACGTCATCGTCAACAAAAACGTAACCAACATCAAGTACGTGAACCAGACTGCGACGAATGGCGTAACCGCCACGTCGCAGCAGAGTTTCACTTCGGCGCAGCCTGTCGGACGAAACCAGATGAAGGTCGATCGCCGCGAAGTTGAGACTGCGCAGGTCAATGCCACCACTCCAACGGTTGCGCCACAACAGAGAAGCGTACTTGGCGCGGGCGCAACGTCTACGATGAGGCCTCCAGCGAGGTTTCAGGAACGCGCGGTCGTGGCCAAGACGCCGCCGCCTCCTGCTCCTGTCTCCTTCGTAAAACAACAACAGGAGATTCAGGCCAACGGCGGCAGGCCGCCAGCCGTCTCTCAGATGCGCCGAGCGCAGACCGAGAACACTCAGCAGGCTCGCCCGAACATCAAGATCGCCCCGCCGTCCCAGCCCGGCACGCCGCGAAACGCCCGGGCCGACCGGACCGGTCAGCAACAGAACAACGACGGCAATCGTCCCGGCCAGCCGCAGCCTAATGTGCAAAACAGGTCGAACAAGCCGCCGGTTCCCGCCAACGCCGGCCAACCGCCGGCCAATGTGCAAGACAATTCGAACAAGCCGCCGGTTCCCGCCAACCCGATCCAGCCGCCGGCCAATGTGCAAAATAATTCGAACAGGCCACCGGCCTCCAGTAACGCCGGTCAGCAGCCACAAGGCAATCAGCCGGGGAATCCGCCCGCAAACCGCAGCCGGGAAAAGCCCTATAACGATCGTCCCACTAGCGCTCGGCCGAATACCGCAAATCCCATGCCCCCTGTGAACCCGCAGCTCGATCAGAAGCATCAGCAGCAGGTGGACCAGCTCCGCCAGAAACAAGACCAGGAGCGCCAGAAGATCGAGCAGAAGCAAGTCCAGGAACAGCAAAGGATTCAGCAGAAAAATGCTGGGGACCCCAGAAGGCCGCAAGTCGAGCAGAAACCACAGCAGCAGCCCCAGCAGATCGAACAAAAACCGGTTCAGGAGCAGCAAAGGACTCAGCAGACAAATGCTGGCGACGCCAGAAGGCCGCAGGTCGAGCAGAAACAACAGCAGCAGCCCCAGCAGATCGAACAAAAACCGGTTCAGGAGCCGCAAAGGACGCAGCAGAAAAATGCTGGCGACGCTAGAAGGCAGCAAGTCGATCAGAAACAGCAGCAGCAACTCCAGCAGCTCGAGCAGAAACACGGGCAGCAGCAGCAGCAGCTCGAGCAAAAACAGCAGCAGGATCGCCAGAAGCAGCAGGACCGTCCGGCTGCGAAGCAGCCCCCTAAGGATCCGAAGGATAAGCCCCCCAAGGATTCGAAAGATAAGCCTCCCCAGCACGGGTAGCCAAACTGCTTCACGAACATCATCCCGGGCGGACGCTTGGTAAAGATCAGGTGCCCGCCCGTTTTCTTGGTTTCGCACATCTTCACAGGTGAAAGGTTTTGCTGTGTCGCGTAAGATTCCTTTTCCGCGCTCATGGCGACACGATCTAAATCCCGTTCCCCATCCGCTGACATCCCGGCTGCATCTCCGGAGTTGCGGCTATTTCCAATTCGAGGCATTCCGGAAGTTCGCCCTGGCAATGATCTTGTCAAATGCGTGACCGGCGCCGCGTGTCGAGCCGCCATCCACTTCAAAGACGGCGACATCCTCGTCATCGCTCAGAAAATTGTCTCCAAGGCAGAAGGCGCCCTCGTCCGCTTGGCAAGCGTAAAGCCTTCGCCGCAAGCCCTCGCTATCGCCGCGCGGCTGAAAAAAGATCCTCGCGCCATTGAAGTCGTTTTGCGGCAGTCGCGGCGCATCGTTCGCAGCGATCGCGTGCTGATCGCCGAAACACGCCATGGGTTCGTCTGCGCCAACGCGGGCGTGGACCATTCAAACGTTCCCGGCGACCATGTCGTAACTCTGCTTCCGCGAAATCCCGATCGTTCCGCAAAAAGACTCGCTGCCGCGCTGCGCCAGCGGACCGGCAAGCGCGTCGCCGTCATCATCAGCGATACTTTCGGCCGCCCCTGGCGTCTTGGGCTCACTAATGTAGCCATCGGCGCGGCGGGCGTGCCCGTTCTCCTCGACTTGCGGGGCACCCGCGACCGTCAGGGAAAGACTCTTACTGGAACGATTCTCGCCGTCGCCGACGAGCTCGCCGCAGCCGCCGGTCTCCTGATGGGCAAATCGGAAGGCTCCCCTGCTGTTCTCATCCGCGGCTACCGCTACAAGCCCTCCTCGGAACCCGCCGCCCGCATCATCCGCCCCGCTGCCGAAGACCTTTTCCGCTAATCCCGCTTTCCCACCACGGAAACGCTCATTCTCAAGGCTAATCGCAAAACCATTGGCATCCTGAGCGAAGCGAAGGCTCTCAGCCGCTCCACACCTCAGCGTAATCATTCTGCTGAAATCCTTCGGGTGCAACTTCGTCCAACCATTTCTCTCTCCGCGCTCTCTGTGTCCTCCGTGCCCTCTGTGTTAAATTCCCTTCGTACCCCGGCTCGCTCGCATATGCACACTCAATTCCATCCCATCACCCGCGAAGCCGCCCTTATGCTGGCCCGGCAAGCTCCGCTAGCCGATCTCCTAAGCGCAGCCACCGAAGTCCGCGCTCGCGGGAAGGGAACTGTCATCACGTTTTCAAGAAAAGTCTTCATCCCGCTCACCACCCTATGCCGCGACTATTGCAGCTACTGCACCTTCCGCAAGGACCCCGGCCAGCCCGGCGCTCACTTCATGACCCCGGACGAAGTCCTCTCGCTCGCCGAACGCGGCTGCCAAGCCGGCTGCAAGGAAGCTCTCTTCAGCCTCGGCGATCAACCCGAAAAGATCTTCCCCGAAGCCCGCGAATTCCTCCGCACTCAGGGCCATTCGCGCACGCTCGACTATCTCGCCGCCATGTGCGAACTCGTTCTCGAAAAAACCGGCCTGCTCCCGCATGCCAACCCCGGCGTCATGGACCGCGCTGCTCTCGTGCGGCTGAAAGATTCCAACGCCAGCGTCGGCCTGATGCTGGAAAACGTTAGCCTGCGCCTGATGCGCGATGATCTGCCCCACGCCAATGCCCCAGACAAAGTCCCCGTCCTCCGCCTCCGCACCATCGAAGAAGCCGGCAAACTCTCCATCGCCTTCACCACCGGCATCCTGATCGGCATCGGCGAAACTCTGGAAGAGCGCATCGACTCGCTCCTCGCCATTCGAACGCTCCACGAAAAGTACGGCCACATCCAGGAAGTCATCATCCAGAATTTCCGGGCCAAGCCCGAAATCCCCATGGCCACGCACCCGGAGCCGACTCTTGAAGACATGTTGCGCAGTATCGCCCTAGCCCGCTTGATCCTCGGCCCGCAAATGAACGTCCAAGCCCCACCGAACCTGAGCTACGACGATTTCCCTCGTTTGCTCGACGCCGGCATCAACGATTGGGGCGGCATCTCTCCCGTCACCAAAGATTTCATCAATCCCGAAGCCGCCTGGCCCCAAATCACTCGCCTGCAATCCGAAACCGAGTCCTGCGGCTTCACCCTGCGCGAACGCCTGGCCCTCTACCCCGAATTCCTCCCCCGCGAAAATTTCCTCTCCCCGCGTGTGCGAGCGAAAGCCGAGCTCTTAGCTGTGGAAGGAGGCTACGCAACGTAGGTGCCAGGCGGAAGCCCGGCGCTTTGGAGTGCGGCAGCTTGCTGCCGCTTTTCCTACCTGCAACAGCGTATCGTTCAACAACAATGAAACAAGCTCAGAAAATCGTTGCTCTAGCCGGCGGCGTCGGCGCCTCAAAACTTCTTCTCGGCCTTTACGAAGTGATGGACCCAACCTTGTTAACGATCATCGTCAACACCGGCGACGACATCGTCCTCCACGGCTTGAAGATTTCGCCAGACCTAGACATCGTCACGTACACTCTCGCGGGAATCGTCGATTCAAAAAAAGGCTGGGGCCTTCGCTCAGAAACGTTCCACGCCCTGAAACACCTTGCCACCTACGGCCGCCCCAATTGGTTCAATCTAGGCGACCGTGACCTAGCCACCCACATCCATCGCACCGCTATGCTGAGTGAAGGAAAGACGCTGTCCGAGGCCGCCGACTCTATTCGAATCGCTCTTAGTGTCAAATCGCGCATCCTGCCCATGTCCGACAGTCCTATCCCCACCATCATCGATTCGAACGAAGGCCCGCTCCATTTCCAGGAATACCTCGTGAAGCGCCGCACCGAACCAATCGTGAAGGGCATTCGCTTTGCAGGCGTGGAATCCGCACAGCCCGCCCCGGGTGTCCTCGAAGCCATTCGCGAAGCAGACCGCGTCATCATCTGCCCGAGCAACCCGTTAATCAGCATCGGCCCAATTCTCGCCGTCCCCCAAATCCGCGACCAACTCCGCGCCAACAAAGAAAAAGTCTTCGCCGTCTGCCCCATCGTCGGCGGCAAATCCCTAAAAGGCCCGTCCGACAAAATGCTCGCCCAACTCGGCCACGAGCCAACAGCCCTAGGAGTCGCCAAACTCTACGCCGACTTCACCGCCACGTTCGTCATCGACCATGCCGACAAATCCCAATCCGCCGCCATCGCCGCGCTCGGCATGAAGGTTGTTATTCTTCCGACCGTGATGAAAACGCGTACGCAGAAGCGCAAACTCGCCCGCGCTCTCCTGTCCTTCTCTTTCCCTTTGTAGGGGTTCCGGCCGTGCCGGCTGTGCACTGGCTTGTACAAGCCAGTGCAGTTGTTGGTCCGTTTGCAACTCAGTTTAGCAACGCCGAGGAAGTCAGTTTCCGGCAGGCTCGTCTATCAGGCAGTACCTAGCTGATTGGAACAAACGTGACTGGACGCTAGTACAGTTGGGCGCTGTCGTGAGGGCGTCCTGTGGTTTCGGATGCTTCAATAAGCCCTGCTAGTTATACTAAGACGCGAGGAGGAATATGGCAGGACCCCACTACGTCTGTCCTAAATGCGGTTTCAAGCTTCGGCCGTCTCTCTTGCCCCGTCAAGGCGAGTCATACTTCCAGTGCCCTTCTTGCAATGAAAAAATACGCGTCTCTGTTGCTTATAAACGGTTCCTTTTAGTTAGCGACGTAGTAATATCAAGTGCTGTACCATTTCTACTCGGAATCCGAGATGTTCTCCCGTATGTCGGTGTAGCGATGCTCGCATTCTTCCCAGTTCTGGCCGTCTTTACCTATCTCATGAGGACTATTTATCCTGCGCGGTTTGAACTCTACCCTCCGAGTTCCTCTGACCTCACGTTTACGAAAGGTGCGAGAAACGACTCATAAACTATGCGGGCTGCTGTAGAGTTCGTTCAGTATTTCAGGGGCTTAATCGGGAAGTTAAGGGAGTGCGAGTGCTATTCTCATTGCGTTCAAGCAATCCTACCGCGCCCCAGCGAAAGATGAAGTGTCACTTCAAGGGAAGCCCGGTGAAGCGAATCCCGGCGCCGTGAACCTTGTAGCGCATATTCAATCCAATCAATAGCGCAGTCAGGGATTCCACGATGCGCGCATTCTCCAGCTTCCCGCCATTCAACGGCCGCGCTCCCGGAATTTTGCTGACCAATTCAAATGCCACCTGCTTCGCATTTTCATCGTCGCTGCACACCAGAACGTCGCAATCGACTGATTCATCTCCGGCGAGCGATTCCGCGCCAAGATTCTGCAATGCTGCCGCCAGGCTCACGCCCGCAGGCAATAGCTCGCGCGTCTGTTCAGCTGCCGAGCCTTGCCAGACGCCGAGCATGCGCGTTGCTGCGCCGCCAATCGATGCAGCGAGGGGCACAGTCGTATCGATCACAATTGTTCCCGGCTTCCAAACGCTCTTCAGTTGCTTGAGCAGCGCCACCACGCCGGAGAAGGGAACAGTCAAGACAGCGACATCGCTCGCAGCGGCGGCAGATGGATTATCCATGCCTTCGATCTGTGCCGCGCCGCCAATGCGCTCGCGCAACAATCTTGCGGTCTCTTGCGCACGCGCAGCCTCGCGCGAGCCGATCAGAATGTGTTCACCAGCCTTCGCCATGCGATACGCGAGCCCGGAGCCTTCGGCTCCCGTTCCGCCCAGAATCGCGATCTTTCGCGCCATGATGATTCGCTCCGTTCCGGATCTTGCCGCATGACCCGACCCGCGCGCGCAGGTCAACTCCGTCTGCATGCGCCGCTTCGCTTTTCCCGCACCCAGTATGGTATCTTCAAAAACTTCCCAGATGCTAACGCCACCACTCACCGCGTTGGAATTCCGCAAAGCCCTCGGCCATTTCACTACCGGCGTGACCGTCGTTACCGTCGAGCGCGAGCCCGGCAAGATTCACGGCATGACCGCCAACTCGTTCACCTCGGTTTCGCTCGATCCCATGCTGATTCTCGTCTGTGTCGACCAGCGCGCGAAGTTGCTTCCTTTACTGGAAAAGAAAAAGCGTTTTGGCATCAGCGTCCTTAAGGCAGGGCAGGAGGCTATTTCCGAGTATTTCGCCAAAGGCGAGCAGAGCGCGGAAGCGGAAGGGCGATTGGCGATTCACTATCGCTGGACCCCGAGCGGAATCCCGGTCATCGAGAATACGCTGCTGCACTTTAGCTGCAAACTCATCGCGTCACATGTTGCCGGTGACCACACGATCTTTATCGGGGAAGTAGAGGACGCGGAAGTGCACGAGGGCGAGCCGCTGCTTTATTTTCGCGGCGAATACCGGCGGATCGCGCGCCACTCTCAATGAATCTTTTTTCGCGGAGAGTCCGCTCGTAGCAAATATTTTCGCGGGAGAAGTCGTTATCGTTCGGAATTGCCTGAAGACCGCGGCGACTCGGCCGAATCACCCATTTCTTTGCGATGGCTCTTCACTTCGCGCAACGAGTAGATCGGTTTGTTCTGCGATTCGTAGTAGGTGCG
>JBGQDD010000170.1:0-7172 GCA_041495665.1 Candidatus Acidiferrum sp. | reverse complement strand
CCCGCCATCGTCCATTGCGAACTTTCCTTCATCGACCGTAAGCCCATCGATCTGGCCACTGCCCAGGAGCAGCACCACGCCTACGAAAAACTTCTCGGCAAATTAGGCGCCCGCGTTATTTCTCTTCCCGCCGAGCCCGATCTTCCCGACTCCATGTTCGTCGAAGATCCCGCTATCGTTCTCGATGAATTGGCGGTAATCCTGCCGCTCGGAACGGAAACCCGCCGCCGCGAGGCGCCATCGCTCGCTCAGGCGCTTGCCAAGTTTCGAAAGCTCGAATCCATTTCTCTTCCCGGCACTCTCGAAGGTGGAGACGTCCTGCGCATCGGCCGGAAGCTTTTTGTCGGCCTCACCCAGCGCAGCAATGCCGAAGGCATCCGCCAGCTTGCCGCCATTCTTGCGCCGCACAACTACGAAGTGATCGCCGTTCCGGTCACTGGCTGCCTTCATCTGAAATCCGCGGTCACGCATCTCGGCCGCAACACGCTCCTCGCCAACCGTCCGTGGTTCGACGCCGCGCCACTAGCCGGTTACGAATGGATCGACGTCGATCCCGCCGAGCCCCATGCAGCTAATGCCCTGGCCCTCGCGGGCGCGGTTATTTTCCCCGCATCGTTCCCGCGCACACGCGCCCGCATCGAAGCGCGCGGATTCCACGTTTCGCCTCTCGACATTTCCGAACTCCAAAAAGCCGAATCCGGCCTCACCTGCTCCAGCCTTCTTTTCGCAAACACAAATTCGGCCAGCTCATGAGGCAATAATCAGGAACATCTATTTGTCAGTGATTGCGGCGCACCGTAGTTGGAGTTGACCCTTCGCGCACCCTGCCCACCACCCCGGAAAATTGTCTTCTACTGGAGGATGGTGTGTGCTATTCTGAGCGGGTAATGATCTCCATCGCCACCAAGCGAATTACGTCCAAGTCGTCCATGTCGATTGCCTCGACTACGACTAAGACGACTATTTCCGCTTCGGGCGCGTGGAGAAACAGCTAGCGAACTAGCAAAAAGTTTCCAACCCACTGCCAGAAGCGAACCTGGCGGTGGGTTTCTTCTTTTAAACCCCCTCCAGAGACGCTCCAGCGGTTGCCATCGCAAGGGAAATCCAGGAGCGCAGGTGATGAGTCTCGAAGACGTAGAGGAAGAATCAGCAGCGGAACGAAACCCCGCCGCGTTGCACCTTCGCGTGCATTGCGTCGGCGGGGTAGCCAAGCAACCCCGGAACGTCGTCGCCTTCAAGTTTGGCGGCAGCTCTCTTCTCGGCGCGGAGCGTATGCTCCATGCCGCTGGCCTTGTGCGCGCCGCCACTCGAGCATCCAGCGTCACCGTGGTCGTCTCCGCCATGAAGGGTGTCACCGATTATCTCCTCTCCATTGCTCGCGCTCTTGCCGACGGCAAACTTGCGCATGCCCGCCGCGAAGCCGAGCTCGTTCTGCATCTTCACCTCGACGTGCTTCACGAGCTGCAGCTCCGCGAACACAATGACCTTCGCGTGCGCCGCGAGTTGCAACTCCTGGGACGCGACCTTCTTCACGAAGTTCCGGTTCACGGCAGCGTCGCCGCCGGCGCCGATCTCTTCGATCGCCTCGCATCCTTCGGCGAACGCTTCAGCGCCAGGCTCTTCGCCGCCGCGCTCGAAAAGTCAGGTGTCCCTGCGGTGCCCGTCACGTCTTCGGATTTCGTCCTGACCTGCGACACTTTCCGTGACGCGCAACCGCATCTCGAACAAACCAAACAACGCGGCCGCGACGTTCTTCTTCCGCTCCTCGAAGCCGGCATCGTTCCCGTCGTTACCGGCTTCATCGGCGCAACTCCCGATGGCCGCATCACTACGCTCGGCCGTAACAGCTCGGATTTTTCCGGCGCCATCATCGCCCACGTCGTGGGCGCCGACGAACTCGTCATCTGGACCGACGTCGATGGCATTTACACCGCGAATCCCAACGAATCCGCCGAAGCGCGCCTCCTTCACGAACTGAGTTACGACGAGGCTCGCGCCCTCGCCGCGAAAGTTCTTCACGCAAAAGTGTTGCCTCTCGCCGCCGAAACCGAAATGGTCGTCTGCGTTCGCAATACTTTCAATCCGCAGGCGCGCGGCACCCGCATTGGCTCGCCGCATTCACTCCAGAATTCGAGAGCAGCGTCACAGGAGTCCGTTTCGATTCTTTCGATTTCATCTCAACAGGGCGGTGCGGCATGAATTCCCCATCTCAAAACAACGGAGATCAAAACATGCAGGCGAAACAACTCGGGAAAAAGTGGAAGGCCGGAGTCCTTGGCGCTACTGGCGTCGTCGGCCAGCGCCTCGTTCAAATGCTCGGAAATCATCCGTGGTTTGACCTCACCGAAGTTGCCGCCTCCGAGCGTTCTTCGGGCAAGACCTACGCCGAAGCTGTTTGCTGGCATCTCGACGTGCCCATCCCCGAAGTGGCTCGCAATCTCGTCGTGAAAGGTCTCGACCTCTCCCTCGATTGCGATTTTGTTTTTTCCGCGCTCGATTCTTCCGTCGCCGGCACTGCCGAAGAGGATTTCGCTCGCGCGGGCTATCCCGTCGTCAGCAATTCGCGCAATCACCGCATGGATCCAGATGTTCCGCTGCTCATTCCCGAAGTGAACGCTGCGCATCTCGACGCCATTCCCGTTCAGCAGAAGAATCGCGGCTACGACACCGGCTTCATCGTCACCAATCCCAATTGCTCGACCGCTGGCCTCGTCCTGGTATTAAAACCTCTCGCCGATGCCTTTGGCCTCGAGAAAATCTTCGTCGTCACTCTTCAAGCCATCTCCGGCGCAGGCTATCCCGGCGTTGCCTCGATGGATATCCAGGGCAACGTCGTTCCCTTCATCAGTGGCGAAGAAGAGAAAATGGAGCTCGAGCCGCAGAAGCTGCTCGGCAAATGGGATGGCTCGCGCTTCGTTGACGCCGGCATCGGCCTCAGCGCCCATTGCAATCGCGTCCCGGTAGTCGACGGCCACCTCGAATGTGTCTCCATCGGCCTGAAAAAAATCGCCTCGCTCGACGAAGTCCGCGAAGCCCTGCGCAACTTCGAAGTCGGCGCCGAACTGGCCGCGCTCCCGACCGGGCTGAAAAATCCCGTCGTCGTCCTCGATGAAGAAGATCGCCCCCAGCCTCGCCGCGACGTTAACGCCGGCAACGGCATGGCCGCCGTCGTCGGCCGCATCCGTGAATGCCCGCTCCTCGACGTCAAGCTAACGCTGCTCTCCCACAACCTCGTCCGCGGCGCCGCCGGCGCCGCCTTGCTCAACGCCGAACTCCTCGCCGCCCGCGGCTTCCTCAAGCACCGCCTCGCGCCAAGTAAGTCCCATTCCGCCGAACCCGTTTCGCGCTGACCGCCGCGTTTTCTTGACGTTGTGGGTCTCGGCCCCATCATCACTTCCACAATTGTCAATCAGGAAGCTATGGTCTACTCTTGCGAGAATTGAGGAGGAATTCTTGTCTCACCCGCGATCGCTCAAACGGTTACTAAGTCTCATCTCGTTGGCATTGGCCGCACACCCTTCGCTACTTGGAACGCTTCTAGCTGCGCCACAGTCTGCGAGCAGTTTGCCTCCCCCGGTGCATTTGACCGCCGAGCAAGATCATCAGCGCATTTTGGATCTGCTGCATATCACTTCCCTTCGCCGCGGTCCCGACGGCGATCCAAAGTCGCCCACTGCCGCTAACTTCGACGAATCCAAGGTCACGCCTTATCCCAGCCTTCCCGATCCGCTGGTAATGAAGAACGGCAAAAAGGTGAAGACCGCAAAAATCTGGTGGCAACTGCGCCGCGCGGAAATCATCGAAGATTTCGACCGAGAAATTTATGGTCGGGCTCCAAAGAACACACCGAAAGTAAATTGGAAAGTGACCAGCACCACCAACGAAAAAAATGGAGACGTTCCAGTCATCACCAAGACACTCGTCGGCCACGTCGATAACTCCTCCTACCCGTTCATTACCGTCGACATTCAACTCACCATGACGACCCCGGCCAATGCCACTGGCCCTGTGCCCGTGATTGTGGAGTTCGGCTGGAGCGCCGAAGCCTTGGCTGCGATCAGAAAGCGCTTCACGGAAGCCCAATGGGCTGCCTTCGCTGGGAATGGGCCCAGTTGGCAGCAGCAAGTTCTTGCCAAAGGCTGGGGATACGCCATTCTCGTTCCTACGAGCGTGCAGGTGGACAACGGCGCAGGTCTCACGGAAGGAATCATCGGTCTGGTCAATAAGGGGCAGCCCCGCAAACTGGATGATTGGGGCGCCCTGCGCGCTTGGGCTTGGGGTGCAAGTCGCGCCTTGGACTATTTTGAGACCGACAAGTCCGTGGACGCCAAACAATTAGGCATTGAAGGTCTTTCGCGCCACGGAAAGGCAGCTCTCGTCGCCATGGCCTATGAACCGCGCCTGGCCATCGCCTTTGTCGGCTCCTCGGGTGAAGGCGGCGCCAAGATTCTTCGCCGCACCTTTGGAGAGCAAGTGGAAAACGTCGCCTCGACGGGTGAATACCACTGGATGGCCGGCAACTTCCTCAGGTACGCCGGTCCGCTCACTCCCACTGACTTACCTGTGGACGCGCATGAACTCATCGCGCTATGTGCACCGCGGCCGGTGTTTATCAGCAGCGGTTCGCAGCAAGTGGAAGGCGGCTGGGTGGACGCGAAGGGCATGTTTCTGGGCGCGGTCGGGGTTGGGCCAGTGTACAAGCTGCTTGGCAAGAGAGACCTTGGCGTCGCGGAGTTCCCTCCGATCGAAACTTCGCTGATCGATGGCGACATCGCTTTCCGCCAGCACAGCGGAGGCCACACCACCGGACCGAACTGGCCCTCGTTCCTCACCTTCGCCAGCCGCTACATCAAGGCTCCGCCACTCGCGCCGGCGCCCAAGGTTGCGGCCGATGAAACTTCAGGAGTGACCCAGGAAGTGGCGTTAACCTTCGACGACCTGCCAGCCCACGGGCCGCTTCCAACGGGACTCACTCGCGTGGACATTATTAAGAGCCTCACTCACGCGCTGCAAGTTGCACAGGCGCCTCCGGTCTACGGGTTCGTCAATGCGAAGAGATTGGAAGAAGGCCCGGACAATTTGCAGGTTCTGCAACTTTGGCGTGACGCTGGATTTCCGCTAGGCAATCATACCTTCTCACACATGGATCTCAACACGAATCCCCTGGATACATTCGAACAGGACCTCCTTGCCGGTGAGCCAGCCCTGCAAAAGCTCATGGGAGATCAGGACTGGCGCTGGCTTCGTTTTCCATTTCTCAACGAGGGAGATACAGCAGAGAAACACCATGCCGTCGCTGCTTTTGCCAGGGAACATGGATATAAAGTTGCCGAGGTTACTCTCAGTTTTGGCGACTATGCATACAACGAACCGTATGCGCGATGCCTGGTGAAAAACGATCAACAAGGTATCGAGCGATTGAAGCAGAGTTACCTCAGTGGTGCGTCTGAGGCCCTCGCTCAGGGACCGAAAATCGCGAAACTCATCTATGGCCGCGACATTAAACACGTCATGCTCTTGCATGTTGGCGGCTTCGAGACCGTCATGCTTCCCCGCCTCCTCGACCTAATCAAGCAGCTCAATTTCAAACTGATCACTCTGCCGGAAGCGGAGAGCGATCCTGCCTACGCGATGGATCCCGATTTGCCGTCCAACTGGCGTGGGACTTTCTTGCAGCAGATGCTGATTGCCAAACACATACCGGAACTTCCGCAATCCCCGGATCGGCTCGCGGAACTCAATGCCGTCTGTCGGTGATCGTATTGGCCTTCCGATGCCATCCCCAAAATCCGTGATATCACATGTTGTTTCTGGACGAAAAAGGGAGATTTCTTGAGCAGGAAATCGATTCTTGTTTTTTGTCTGTTGGCCGGTATAGCCCCAGTGCTGGCATTAGCGGGGCAGAGCAAGTCGAAAGCCGTCGGCAAGAATGACCGTTGGGTAGGCACATGGGCGTCGTCACCACAGCTCGCCGACGCAGGAAACGCGCCGCCGGCACCCGGATTCACAGATAGCACGCTGCGGCAGATCGTGCACGTTTCCATCGGCGGAAAACAGATACGCATTCGACTTTCAAACGCATTCGGAGCGACAGCGCTAACCCTGACTTCCGTCCATGTAGCTCTTTCCGCAGGCGGCAGCGCCATACGGCCGGAGAGTGACAAAGCCCTCACCTTTCACGGCCAGTCGTCCGTAGCATTTCCTCCGGGGGCGCTGATGTACTCCGATCCGCTCGACTTTGATCTGATTCCCCTTTCCGATCTTGTTGTGACCATGCGACTGATTGGCGCACCGGACGGAGTCACGACGCATCCTGGTGCGAGAGCTACTTCGTATCTGCAAGCTGGTGATTTAGTCGCTGCCGCGGACATGCCAACGAGCGCGCCTACCGACCATTGGTATTTTCTGAACGGCGTGGATGTGCTGGCCAAAACTTCCGCTGCAGCGGTGGCAACGCTTGGAGACTCGATCACCGACGGAAGAAACTCAACTACCAACGGAAATGGACGCTGGCCCGATGATTTGGCCCGCCGCCTGCAAACAGACAAACACACAAAAGACGTAGGCGTGTTAAATGAAGGAATTGGCGGCAACCGCTTATTGCATGATGGCTTGGGCCCGAACGCTTTGGCGCGCCTGGACCGTGACGTGCTGGCCCAGAGTGGAGTGCGATGGCTGATCGTACTCGAAGGTATTAATGATCTTGGGACTCGCCCAAACGCCAGCAAGCGCAACGAACAACCGGCGGCGGTCCAGGATCTGATCGCCGCGTACGAACAAGTCATTCTTCGCGCGCATGCCCACAATATCCGCGTGTACGGAGCAACGATTCTGCCGTGCGAAGGATCGAGTTACTTCAACATGGACCTGGAAGCCGATCGGCAGTCGATCAACAACTGGATTCGCACAAGTGGTCACTTTGATGCCGTCATCGATCTCGACGCCGTGACGCGCGATCCGCACAAACCTTCGCGTTTGTCGGCGGCCGCAGATAGCGGCGATCATCTACATCCCGCTGATGGGGGTTACAAGATCATGGCCGCTGCCATCGACCTGAAGCTGTTTGCGAAGTAGATCGGGGAATGGGATACACAGAATGCGTGCGTTGGTGACCCATCGCGAGTCGGCATCATCTTGGGGGTCCCCCAGGCATCGAGTCCGTTGGTTCGGGT
>JBGQDD010000169.1:0-7208 GCA_041495665.1 Candidatus Acidiferrum sp. | reverse complement strand
GCGTAATGTCGCTCGTGATCGCCAAGGTGCCCCTGCCGGATTTTGTCGAGTCGGCATGGCTCGTGGCCGTGACTTGCACTGTCGCGGGAGATGGCAGGTCAGCGGGCGCGGTGTACGCGCCGAGAGATGTGATCGTACCCAGTGCCGCATTTCCGCCCGGCACGCCGTTTACGCTCCAACTGACGGCGGTGTCAGTTGTATTTGTTACTGTCGCCGTGAAGGTCGCCTGGCCGCCGAGCACAACCGATCCGTTCGCTGGCTTTACGGTCACTTCTATCGTCGGGGGAGGTGGTGGAGGTGGCGGCGAGCCTCCCGCACCGCAGCCGAGCGTCCACGCTCCCTCCGCAAAAATTGCAACGACCACAATCGTCGTGGTCCCGAATCTTTTTCCGTTACTCCGCGAGAGGGACCGCATGCCCTCCCAAAAGCAGGCGAAGGGCCAGCGAAAAAGAGGGAAGCAGAGAATGAGGATTAGCCGGACGGGCTCAGAAAAGTCCCGCTAAGAAGCCGCATGGAATCAGTAGATTGCCGCTTCTCCAACGCCGAATACCTATCGCCGACGCATCACAAGAATGATTCTCTCTGTTTCATCTCGGCCAAACTCAGTTCTGTTTTGGAACCGGACGCGGGCAAGGCTGTTTCATATCGGGACTACCTCCCAGGGCAAATTCCTGCGTTGACTTCCCCCGCTGCGCCTCCAATAATCCGCCCATGCCTCGCCCCGATGCCGTCCGCCGCGTCAAGAGCTACTCCGCCGCCGACGGCTACGTCTATCAGTATTACTTCTTCGAAGGAAATCGCGCGCAAAGACACGGAAGCGCCGGTGGCGAGTTTACGTACGCGGTCTCCGCCGACCGGCGCTCCGCGTTCCCCTTCAAAATCTTCGTCATGCAATCGGCACTGGACGCCTGGGCAAAGCTGAACGGCCGTCCGCTCACGAGTAGCGAGGAATATGCCGTCGCCAAGATGCGCCTCTTTCAAGCTTTCGATGAAGGTTCCGTCCAGGCCCCACCGGAAGGCCAGCAGCCCCGGGAAGTGCTCGTCGACGATTCCAACCTTGAAGAGCTGCTCGGACAATTGGGCATTTAATCCGGGATGTCCCTAGAGTCCGCAGCCGTCGTTTCACGCTGAACCAATCCTCAGCCGGCGGCGTCTGGTTAGGTGTACGGAGAGAGCGGGCGTTCGAGGCTCGCGCAGGATGACAAATGCAGGAGCTGGTTCTGATCCAACCAGGTCGCACGGTCGGGGATGAGCTGGAGCACGAAGCAGCCCAGGCTGACACGAGGCGCGAGTTCGAGGAGCGCCTCGCCGAGTGCGGCCCCCTCGCCTACCGCGTGGCTCGCGGAGTCTTGCGCAACACCGCCGACGCGGAAGATGTCGCCCAGGAAGCCTTGTTGCGCGCCTATCGCCAGTTCGATCGGTTGCGCGACCGCAGCCGCTTCCGTGCCTGGCTCGTTCGAATCGCGTTTCGCCTCGCGCTCGACCGTTTGCGCTCCGGGAAGCGCCGCGAACTGCGCGACACGCTTTGGTCACAACCGGAGCACCAGCCGCGCGCGGCGAACGCCGAAGACCTCGCCGTTTCGAACGAGTTCCAGGCGCATCTCGAAAACGCCCTCGCGGAACTGCCGGAGAAATTGCGCCTGGTCCTTTTGCTCGCTGCCATGGAAGGCCACACCTTCGATGAAATCGCGGCGATGCTCGGCATTCCCGTCGGCACGGTGAAGTCCAGAATTTTTGTTGCCCGAAAACAGTTAGCGGAGAAGTTGCAATGCCATGCCAACACTATAAAAACGCGTTGATCGAAGCCGCCGCCAGCGGCGCCCAGCCACAAGGTGATCTGCGCGCGCACCTCGATGCCTGCGCCGCTTGCCGTGCCACCTTCGCTCAGGAGCAAGCTCTCTTCTTCTCGATCGACGCTGGCCTGCACGTCACCGCTAACGCCGAGGTGCCCGCTTCTCTCTTGCCAAGGGTCCGCGCCCAACTGAGTGGTCCATCGGTTTCGCGGAGATCCGGGGTTCCGGCATGGGCGGTCCTTGCCGGGACGGCCGCGCTGGTCTTGGCCGTCGTCGCCGTTCGCGGCAGACGTCACGATGCCTCTGGACAAAATCCGCAGAACAGCACCCTTGCACACGCTGTTTTGCCAGCGGAGACTCCCGCGCTACCACTTGGCGCCCCGCCACAGACTATCCTGCCTCATCGAGTGAATAGACACGGCCTGCCAGCTAGAGATCAGGCGTCTGCACCGATCGAACAGGTCCCTGTGTTGCTTCCGGAGGGACAGAAAGGGGTGATGGATGCTTGGCTCGATGGTTTGCGGCGAGGCAAAGTGAAGGCGAACGATCTGCTGGCCGAGAAATCCGACTTGCCGCTGCAAGATCTGAAAATTTCTCCACTTGATGTTTCCCCGATCGAAATGAAGCCGCTCGCGGAAGTGAGCGGGGAGTCGCCGTTACAGACCGGGGAAACAAGACGTTGAATCAATCAGTGCATTCCAAAAGGAGCGTTTCATGAAGAAAATCGCGCTGACAGTGTTGCTCGCAATTCTTGTGCTGGGTGGCCAGCGCTTGTGGTCGCAAGAGAAGGGGAAATCGGAAGAAGCTCCCAAGTCTCCCGCGAGTGAGAAAGCAGTCACACCTCTCCGGGTGCAGGTGGTCTTCACTGAATACGAAGGCGAAAAAAAGATCACCAGCCTGCCGTACAGCCTCCTTGTCAATGCGGATGATCGCGGACCCTCGGCTGCCGTGCGTATGGGATTGCGCGTTCCCATTGAAGTGAACCCCAATCAAGTTCAATACCAGGACGTGGGCACCAACTTGGACGGCCGCGCGGAGAAGGCGGACGATGGCAGGTTTCTTCTAAGACTAAACGTAGAAAAAACTTCCGTTTACGCGCCGGGTGCCAGCGAGAAGCCCGCTTCCGCCGGAAGAAGCGATATCACCAGCAGACAGCCGATCGTCCAGCAATTCCGCACTCAGGTGAACCTCCTTATCCGCGATGGACAAACGATTCAATCGACCGTCGCAACCGACCCGGTCACGGGGCACACCCTGAAAGTAGATGTCACCTTAAACGTGATCAAGTAGGCCGCGCTGAACCACTTACTTCGAGGCAAGTATTGCGGCGAGAGCACTGTTCAAATCAGAGCTCATAAACTGGTACCCAAGCTGCTGCAATTTCTGCGGCGCGACGCGCTGGCTGGATAATAGCAGCGCGTCGGCCATTTCACCGAGCGCGAGCCGTAGCGCAAACGCTGGGGCAGGGAATAACGCCGGCCGGCGCATCGCCTTGGCAAGCACGTTTGTGAATTCAGCATTTTGCAGCGGGTGCGGCGACACAATATTAATGGCGCCTCGCAACGATGCGCTCTCGATCGCGAATCGCAAGATCCCGGCGACGTCTTCGAGCGTCACCCACGACATCCACTGCTGCCCAGAACCCAACTTTCCCCCAGCGCCAAATTTGAACGGCAGCATCATCTTCGGCAGCGCACCCCCCTCGCGCGCCAAAATAATTCCGAACCGCGCCAGCACCACGCGAATCCCCAGCGCTTCGGCCTTCAGCGCTTCCGCTTCCCACTCCTGCGCCAAGGCCGCTAGAAAATCCGCACCCGGCTTGCTCTCCTCCGTCAGCGTTTCCTCGCCGCGATCGCCGTAATACCCGATGGCGGACGCCGACACCAGGACGCTCGGCCGCGCATTCATCTTCGCGAGCGCTCCCACCAGTGCGCGCGTCGTATCGATCCGGCTTGCGCGCAGCAGCGCTTTCCTTTGCGTTGTCCAGCGCCCGTCCGCAATCGACGCCCCCGCCAGATTCACAACCGCATCGGCGCCAACGCCAGCACCACCCAATTCTCCCCTCGCCGGATTCCACGCCACCGCAAACCCTTCTTTCGTGCCGCTGCCCACCACACTCTGCGGCCGCACCAATCGGCACACGGTGTGTCCAGCCCGTGCCAGCGCGCTTCCCAGTGCCGTTCCCACCAGCCCGGTCGAACCCGTTACCAGAATCTTCATCTTTTCCTCTCGGCTCTTCTTCGTCTGGTGAGGACAAAACACCAGCGCCTTTCACGCTACGCAACCCGCACCGACCGGTCAAGCCATTGAAACTTTCAATTCCTATTTCTCGGCTGAAATTATTGAATCCGCCGCCGAATCAAACAGGTCGAGTAGGGCCCGCCTTCCGAGGCGGGCCGCTCTTACTCTTGACCCGGTAGCCGCAAGTTCCGCCTATGTCACTGGCCCCCTCACGCAGCGCGGGTTACAATTCCTCTGTGCCACCTGTTTCACAAACGGTTCGCGTGAAGGTCCTGTTTTTCGGCCGCCTCAAGGAACTCGCCGGCCATGCCGAAGATTCCATCGAGTGCGCCGACCCCACGACGATCGAGCAACTCTTCGCTCTCTATGCCGCGCGCCATCCCGAGCTTGCAAAATACCGCTCCTCGGTAGTCGCTTCGCGCAACCAGGAATTCGCCGCCTGGGATACGCCTCTCCGCTCCGGCGACGAAGTCGCCTTCCTCCCGCCCGTGAGCGGCGGCTGACGCATCCACATGGCGACACTCCCCCACGATGACATCTATCAATTGGTGCGCGAGCCCATCGACATGGCCGCGCTGGCCCATCACGTGCGCGCGCCCGAAGATGGCGCCATCGTCACTTTCGACGGTTTCGTCCGCAATGAGTCCCACAATCGCCCCACTCTTTACCTCGACTACGAAGCCTACGAATCCATGGCCCTCGCCAAAATGCGCGAAATCGGCGCCCAGCTCCACGAAAAATATCGCATCCATCGCGTCGCCATGGTCCACCGCCTCGGCCGCCTCGAAATCGGTGAAACCAGCGTATTCATTGGCGTCAGCGCGCCGCACCGCGCCGCCGCCTTCGAAGCTTGCCGCTTCGCCATCGACACTCTTAAGCGCACCGTGCCCATCTGGAAGAAGGAGTACTTCGAAGACGGCGCGGTCTGGGCCGACGGTGAACTCCTTCCCGCACCCGCGGCGACACCCCATGCGAAACCTGCATCTTAACTGTCGACCGCTTGGCGGTCGCGCATGAATTTGACGTCGATGACACCCTTTCGCCCCCACTCCACTTTGCTCCTGGCCGTCCCAGCGCTGCTCTTCGCCGCGATCGCGTTCAGCCAGGACAAGCCCGACCGCCCTCCCTGGGCGCAGAAGCCGAAGTCCAGCGCAAGTGCCAACTCGAATTCCAAGTCCAGTACGGCTTCCACTTCTGCCGTAGCCCCTGCTTCTTCTCCAGACGGCGAGCCCGGAAAAATCGTCCAGCCGACACCGCCCGTCCCCACGACCGAGTCTCAGGATGCCGCCACCCAGCGCGGCCGCATCCGCGTCAACGTCAATCTCGTCAATGTTCTCGTCAGCGTCCTCGACGAAAAGAATCGGCCTGCGCCGGACCTTCCCAAAGAGGCATTCCAACTGTTTGAAGAAGGCGTCGAGCAGCAGATCAACAAATTCGAACCGGAAACTTCTCAGCCGCTGGACCTCGCGATCATGATCGACTCCAGCCTGAGCGCCCACAAGGAGATCAGTTTCGAGCAGGAAGCCGCCGCCCACTTTATCCGCCAGGTGCTGCGCCCCGGCGACCGGCTGTCCGTTTTTGCCTTCGATGAAAACGTCACGCAGGTCGCCGCGTTTTCGGATAATGTCGCCGCGCTGCAATCGGCTGTTCGTAGAATTCCTGCCGGCGCCGGCACTTCGATCTACGACGCCGTGCTCCTCGGTTCGCGCGCTCTCGAACGCCGTGGAGACGGCCGCCGCCGCGTCATCATCCTGGTTACCGACGCCGGCGAAACCACCAGCCGTGCCGACTTCGACGCCGCTCGCAAGGAAGCCGTCCTCTCCAACGCGCTCCTGTACACCATCGTCATCCGCCCGGTGAAAAGCGAAAGCGGCCGCAACACCGCCGGTGAACACGCTCTCGAGACCATGACCGACACCACCGGCGGCGCCATGTTCTATCCCGACACGCCCCAGGAGCTGGGAGCCATCTTCGACCGCATCGACCGCGAGCTCCGCACCCAGTATCTTCTCGTCTACTATCCCACCCCGCGCGGCCCCGCCAACACCTACCGCTCCATCCAAGTCACCGTCACCCCCGCCGACTACCACGTCCGCCACCGCAAGTCCTACCTCACCGGCCTCCAATAATTCTTCGCCGTTGTAGGGCTGGCCTTCTGAAGCCGGCCGCTTCTCTTTTCTATTCCCACGTAGAGGCCGTTTTCCGGGGCGGGCCTCTTCATGTGTAGTGGCCGGTCTTCAGACCGGTGATTTTGTTCGCCAACGTAGGGGCCAGTTTCGCGTCTGGCGTTTGCCCTGGCTCCCACTGTGGCAGCCGCCCTCTCTTTACATTTCCACTGAATTAGCGTATATACACAAATGTGTTCTCTTGGGACTCCAGGAAGGCCCTGAGCAACCTGAAGAAGCACGGCGTGTCTTTCGAGGAAGCTGCAACTGTTTTCGGCGACCCTGTAGCTCTGGATTGGGATGATCCCGGGCACTCCCACGCGGAAGTTCGCTCCAAGCGTCTGGGAGCTTCGGTCACCGGCAGGGTTTTGATCGTCATTTACACGCCTAGGAAGGTGAACGATGGCAAGGAAATCATTCGTATCATCAGCGCGCGCCAGGCGGCCCGCAAGGAGCGCAAAGCCTATACCGGATAGCAAACTCGACCTCTCCGACATTCCCGAATCCACCGACGCCGAACTCCGCCGCGCCCGCAGGGTTGGCCGCCCCGCCTCGGGAAACGCCAAGCAACTCATCGCCATCCGCATCGCCCCGCAACTTCTCCGCCAACTCCGCCGCATGGCCGCCAAGCAATCCAAACCCTACCAAACCCTAATCCACGAACTCCTCGAAAAATCCGCCCGCAAAGTCGCCTAGCGTACCCATCGTCTTCAGGAATCGACCCAAGTCCTCGTCGGAATCCACCGGCGCTTTTCCTGAACATCTTGCCAACGACTACGATCCGGGAGGGCCATGGAGTGAAGCTTTACCTCTCCGGATATCGCAAAGTTCCCGACTAGGCAAATCACGAGATGCCGTCTGATCTGTAAGACTCAACGAGTTCTGTGAAACTATTGTTCGTAGGAATGGGCTGATTAGATGACGGCGTCGGCTCCTACTCCCGAGTAGACTTGGCAGTTGTTAGACGACCAGGGCTCGGGAAAAGGAGCCGAGCGATGATCATTATAGG
>JBGQDD010000168.1:0-7240 GCA_041495665.1 Candidatus Acidiferrum sp. | reverse complement strand
TGGCAAGTCCGGAGATGCTCTTGAAATTGTGCTGGAAGATCGCGGTGCGGCGGTGAATCCGAAGAAGTTGTGCGGGCGGGCGCTCGAAGATATCCGGCCGGGGGGGCTGGGCCTGCACTTTATACGTGAGAGCATGGATACGGTAGAATTCAGCCGCAGGAAGGGCCGGAATCAGCTGCGGCTGGTGAAGATTTTGCACGTGCAGGGGCCCCGGAAAGGTTCCTGAGGAGAATCCAACTTGCAGATTGCGGCGCGCCACTTGGACAAGATCACCATTTTTGACATTTCGGGAGACATCGATCTGGCGACTTCGCCGGAATTGCGGAAGGCGCTGTTGCGCGAGTTTCGCGAATTGAAGACGCCGCGCGTGGTGCTCAATCTGAAGGCCGTCCGGTACATCGACAGCTCCGGCGTGGCCTCGTTGGTGGAAGGGCTCAAAGCGTCGCGTGACGCCGGCTCTCGTTTCATCCTGTTCGGGCTGAATAGGACAGTGCGGGAAGTTCTGCAACTCTCCAAATTGGTAAAAATTTTTGAGATTTACGAGGACGAAGAGCAGTCCGTGGCGCCCTGAGTCCGCCGATCCGACAAGCCGAGGAAGTCCGACGGGAACATTGTGGAACTGACGACGCAAATTGGGGAATCGGTTACCGATGGGCTCGCGTATCTGGGAGCGCTGACCAAGCTCGGCGGCCGCGCGGCGTATTGCACATTCATCGCTCCTTTCCAAGGCAAGCCGCTGCGCATCCAGCGCGCCGTTTCGCAGGCCATGCAGACCGGCGTTGGGGCGCTCCCCATCCTTTCCCTGATTACGTTTTTCATCGGGCTGATTCTGGCGCTGCAAAGCGCTTACGAGCTGCGCAAGTTCGGCGCCTTGAACTACGTTGCCAGCGCCGTGGCGATTTCCATGACGCGTGAACTTGGGCCGCTTATTACCGCCATCGTGGTCATCGGACGGTCCGGTTCGGCGTTCGCCGCGGAAATTGGCACGATGAAGGTCACGGAAGAAATCGACGCGCTGGAGACCATGGCGATCGATCCGGTTCATTTCCTGGTTACGCCAAAATTTATCGCCATGATCGTGATGCTGCCGTGCCTGACGATCTGGGCGAACTCCATGGGGATTCTGGGTGGAGCGCTCTTTGGCGTGGCGCAGGCGGATTTCACATTGGTCCGGTATGTCCAGTCGTCATTGGACGCGCTGTTTCTGCGCGACATCACGACGGGTTTAATCAAGAGCGTTATGTTCGGTATAACGATTACGGCCGTGGGATGCCACGAAGGGCTTTCCACGGGTGCAGGCGCGGAGCAGGTCGGCCGATCGACCACTCGCGCCGTGGTGGTTTCCATATTTTTGGTGATTCTGGTGGACCTCGTCTTTACGGCGCTCTTTTTCTTCATGAGCGCAAGGTAGGGTTTGGAATATCGCCATGGAGCAGACCAACAGCGCGGCGACGCAGGTGGAGGCGATGATCTCTTTGCGGAATCTTCGCGTCAGCTACGGCGAACGTGAAATTCTCCACGGCATCGGTTTTGACGTGATGCGCGGGGAAACCCTGGTGATTCTGGGTGGGTCTGGCTCCGGAAAGAGCACGCTGCTGCGCACGCTGGTGGGGCTGGAAAAGCCGAGTTCGGGTGAAATCTGGCTCAAAGGGAAAAACATCGCGGCGATTTCATCCCATGAGATGGACGAAATCCGAAAGAAAATCGGAATGTCGTTTCAGGGTGGCGCACTGTTTGGCTCGATGACGGTCGGAGAAAACGTGGCCTTGCCCCTGCGCGAGCACACCAAACTGGAAGATTCGACCATCGAAATCATCTTGCGATTGAAACTGGATCAGGTGGGTCTGTCCGGATTCGAAAACTACATGCCGTCGCAGTTGAGCGGCGGCATGAAGAAGCGCGCCGCGGTGGCTCGCGCGCTGGCCATGGATCCTGAGATTCTTTTTTTCGACGAGCCTTCCGCGGGGCTGGATCCTATTATTGCTGCCGGCGTGGATGAGCTCATTCTCGATCTTAAGAAGGCTTTCCACATGACCATCATCGTGGTCACCCACGAACTGGCCAGCGCTTTTCTGATCGCCGACCGCATGGTGCTGATCGACAAGGGCAACGTGGTCGCCATCGGCTCCACGGAAGAGATGCGTTCGAGTACGCATCCGCGCGTGCGGCAGTTCCTCGACCGCATTGCCGAGCCGGCAGTTTCAGAGGAATTGGACTATCTGCAAATGCTGACGGAAGAACACCGCCATCCGGGCCGTTAACGGGCGGTGATGAGAGGTGCGTGATGGAAGCAAAACGCGAGCAAGCCCTGGTGGGATTGTTTGTCCTGGTGGCCGCCGCCGTGCTGGTGGCCACGGTCTTTGTCCTCACTGGTGCGTTTGGGGGCACGGCCGCAACGTATCGCGCCTACTTTCCCTTTGCTGGAGGACTGGAACCCGGCGCGACGGTGCGCTACGCGGGAGGGCCGAAAGTCGGCCGCGTCGAGAAATTGCAGTTGGACCCGAAGGATTCATCACGCATCGAAATAACGTTCAGCGTAAAGTCCGGCTTGCCTGTCAAGACGGATAGCCATGTAAAGATCATGAGCTTGAGCCCGCTGGGGGACAATCATTTGGAACTCGTTCCGGGAAGCGCAAAGGCCCCGCTCGCCGCGGCGGGAACGATCCTGCCGTCCGACCCCTACGTGGACTTCAATGCGCTCACGGCAAAGATCAACGACATTGCGCCCCAGGCGCAGCAACTTCTTAAGACGCTCAACGAGCGTGCGAGCGAGATGCAAGTGACACTGGCTCGCGTTAACGATCTTCTGAACGATTCGAATCGAGCGAACCTGGCGGGGACGCTGGCCGAAACTCGCGGGATGATTGCGGAAAACCGTGGCCCGGTGAAGTCGACGGTACAGAACTTGAACTCCGCTACCCAAAAGCTGGAGCCGCTGCTCCAGGATTTGCGGAAAACTTCGGCGCAAGCCAATGAGGCCTTGAATCACGTCGATTCCCTGATCGGCGAGAATCGCGCCGACGTTCGCCAGGCGGTGATCGATTTGCGGCGATCGCTCGCGAAGGTAACGGATCTAACCGGGCGCCTGGATCAGACGCTGGACGTAAACTCCGACAATATCGATGAGTTGCTGGAAAACCTGCGCCACGTGAGCCAGAATCTCAAGGAATTTACGAACACGATCAAGACCAGACCTTATACGCTCATTCGCTCGACCAATCCACGAGAGCACAAACCGGGAGATCCACAATGAGCCGATCGCGAGGCGACATGGAACGGCGATACTTGGAGAGAGTGGCTATGGGACGCAAAGGAATAGGTCTTGGAGTGGCCCGGAGAGCCCTCATCACAGCCGTGGCGCTCATGGTTGGATTGCTCAGCGGCTGCGGCGCCGCGCGGCCGAGCAAGTATTACCAACTGACGGTTCGCGCAGATGCGGGTGCGCTCGAAAAACCGGACGCGGTTCCCGTGACGCTGCTCCTGGGCGCGCTGATGACCTCACATCTGTATCGGGAGGACCGTATCGTCTACGGTAACGGTCCCGAGCAATTAGGCACCTATGAGTATCAGCGTTGGGCTGAACCCCCCACGGAAATGATTCAGGAAGTCTTGCTGCGAGAATTGCGGGCCTCAGGCCGCTACCGGGCTGTCTATTACCGGCGCAGCAATATGCTGGGAGACTTTGCGCTCCGCGGGCGCCTTTATGATTTCAAAGAGCTCACCGGGGGGCAGATGTCGGCGAGAGTCACTTTGGAATTGGAGATGCGTGATCTGAAGAGTGGCGCGACCGTTTGGACTCACTACTACACCCACGATGAACCGACGAGTGGAAAAGATGTGCCGGCCGTAGTCGCGGCATTGGACAAGAATGTCCAGCGGAGCGTGAAAGAAGTTGTGGAGAGCCTGGACCAGTACTTCGCGTCCCATCCCATCAAATAGCGCAGAACATCCAGCAAATTGCGCTGCTGTTTCGCAGCCAGCGCCGCTAGGCCAGCGCCGCCAGCAAGTTTCTCACTTTTCCTCGCGCCTGCCGTATGATGCTCGAATGCGGCTATTGCTTGTCGAAGACGATGCTCGCATCGCGCGATTCGTGGCCAAGGGCCTGCGCGAACAAGCGTACGCCGTTGATGTTTCGAGTACCGGCGACGATGCTCTTTATCAGGCAGCGATCAATACTTACGACCTGGTGATCCTCGATGTGATGATTCCAGGCCGCAACGGTTTTGAAGTCTGCCGCGAGCTGCGAAAATCAGGCCAGCGCATGCCCATTCTGATGCTGACCGCGCGCGATGCCCTGGAGGACCGCATCGCCGGCCTCGATCACGGTGCCGACGATTACCTCACCAAGCCGTTCGAATTCCGCGAGTTGCTCGCGCGTCTCCGCGCGCTGCTGCGCCGCTCGGGTGAGCTCCGCCCCGCCAAAATTGCCGTCGCCGACCTGGTCCTGGATACTGCCGCGCAAAGCGTCTTCCGGGCGGGGCGGAGCGTGACGCTCACCGCCAAAGAATATGCGCTGCTCGAATATCTTGCGCGCAGCGCCGGCCGCGTTGTGGGGCGCGCGGAAATCGCCGAGCACGTGTGGGATGAGACCTTTGATCCCTTCTCGAATCTGATCGAAGTTTACGTGAATCGCGTGCGCCGGAAAATTGACGCCGATTCCAGCAAGCCCTTGCTCCATACCCGCCGCGGCGCCGGCTACTTCTTTGGCCTCTTGATCGATCCGGATGCCGCGGACGCCGGAGACGAAAATGTTTCGCCGCGGCCTCGCGCCAAGTCAACTTCTTCCGTCCGGAAAAGCCATGCTTGATTCGGTTCGCGTCCGACTCACGCTCTGGTATACCGCAGTATTGGCGGTAGTACTGATTGTTCTCTCCCTGATCACTTATTTTATTTTTTGGCGGAGCACACTCCAACGCACCGACGTGAATCTCGCCGAACTCTCCGAAGCATTTCTCACCACTCTCGATGCGGAAGTGAAAGATCAGAGCGGTCCTGATTCGCTGAAACTGGCCGGGCAGGTGGCCATCACGGAACATCGCTTTCGCGATCATATTTTCGCGATCTTTGATGCGACGGGGAAAATCGTCGTCAGCTCCCAGGATGTTCCGCCCGCAGTGGTGGCAACTGGCTCGTCTGCCGCCGGACCTTTGTCCTCGCATTCGTTTCAACGCTTTCTCGATGCCTCCACCCGTTCAGAACGGTTTTTCGGCGAAGTCAAGGGAGGCGAGGATGGCTACCGGGGTTTTGCGCGGCATTTTTCCTCCGGAGGGAAAACATACACCCTGGTCATCCTGCAATCGCTTCATCCCCAGCAGGAGATGCTCGAAGAAGTAGCCTCGACGTTTCTATGGGTCATCCCGATCGCCATTGTACTTGCCAGCGTGGGCGGTTACTTTCTCGCGCGCAAGAGTCTGGCCCCCGTTGTGGCGATGAGCAGGCAGGCCGGGCGCATCGGTGCCGCGAATCTACACGAGCGATTGGCGGTACAGAATGATAGGGACGAACTGGGGCAGTTGGCGCAGTCGTTCAACAGCCTGCTGGACCGTCTCAGCCAATCTTTCGAGCGCCAGCGGCGCTTCATGGCCGATGCTTCGCACGAATTGCGGACGCCGGTTGCGATTTTGCGAGGCGAAGCGGAGGTCGCTCTTTCGCAGCAGGCACGTTCGCCGGAGGAATACCGGGAATCGCTGGGAGTGCTTCACCAGGAGGCCGAGCGGCTCACGCACATCGTCGAGGATCTCTTCACGCTTACGCGAGCGGACGCCGGCCAGTATCCGCTCCAACCGCGCGATTTTTATCTCGACGAACTTGTTAGCGAGTGCGTGCATTCGGCCAGAACGCTGGCATCCGCAAAAAAGATTTCGCTAAATTTTGAGGAAGCATCCGAGTCTCCCATCCACGCCGACGAATCCCTGCTGCGCCGCATGATCCTCAACCTGCTGGATAACGCGATTAAGTACACCTCGGAGGGTGGACGCGCAACAGTGACCTGCCGTCGCGCCGGCGAGGAATACGTCTTGAGCATCACGGATACCGGAGGAGGTATCCCCGCAGATCTGCAGCCGCGCATTTTCGAGCGCTTTTTCCGCGCTGATAAAGCTCGTTCCCGGGCGGAGAACGACGGCGGCGGCGCCGGGTTGGGACTATCCATTTCACGCTGGATCGCTGAGGCCCACTGCGGTCGTTTGGAGCTGACGCGCTCCGATTCGATTGGAAGCACATTCACTGCTTACCTTCCCGCGCCGCCATCTCCCTTTGCATCTAGCAGTTAATGCTGTGTTTATCTTCGCTTCGTTAGGTTAAGTTCTTCCTTGCCGCGCGCGTGTTTTCGGCCGGCCCAGGAGCCGAGATTTATGAAATCGCGCTACATCCAAGTTCTGTTGTGGGCCATAGTTGCCGCTCTCTTGTTGTTTGGTGCGGGGTTTGCGGCGGCGCAGGAAACGCCTTCTCCCGCGAGCGCCCCACCCCCGCGAGACGCGCAAGAGACGGCGCCTGGGGCGTCGCCAGCGCTCCGCCTGACTCTGGAAGATGCTCTTGCGCGAGCCAGGAAGAACAGCACGCCATTTCAAGCCGCACTGACGGAGGCCGCGATTGCGCGCCAGGATCGCTACCAGGCGGGGGCCGCGCTGCTTCCTACGGTCACGTACAACAATCAGGCGATTTACACCCAGCTCAACAAGAATAAAGAGGTTAGCTTCATTGCGAACAACGGTGCGCACGAATACATCAGCCAGGCCAATGCCCACGAGTCCATCGATCTCGTCTCGATTTCCGCTTTTCGGCGAGCGGCTTCGGCGGCCGCCGTTGCAAAAGCCAAAGCAGAGATTGCCTCCCGCGGACTCGTCGTCACAGTGGTGCAGAGCTATTATGCCGTCGCAGCCGCCCAGCTCAAGTTGGAAGCCGCGAAGAAGACCGGAGCTGAGGGCGACCGTTTCCTGAAATTGACGCAAGATCTCGAAAAGGGTGGGGAAGTCGCGCATTCCGATGTCATCAAAGCAGAGTTGCAAATGCAAGAGCGCCGCCGGCAACTGCTGGAGGCGCAGCTCGGGCTGCTTAACGCCCGGCTCGATTTTGCGGTGCTGATCTTTCCCGATTTCAACGACAATTTTGAGCTTGCCGAAGATCTCCACGCGAGCGTCCCCCTGCCAACTCTCGCCGAGGTGCAGCAGCGGGCCGCCCGGGATAATCCGGATCTTCGCGCCGCGCTGGCCGCCGTGCAGCAGGCGGGACACGACGTGAC
>JBGQDD010000167.1:0-7251 GCA_041495665.1 Candidatus Acidiferrum sp. | reverse complement strand
GTTTGCTGTACTAATCGTCCTGTTCGAAATCGCCACTGTGCTCATCCTGCGGGCCCACTACACCATGGATGTATTCACCGGAATTGTTGCGGCGCTATGGGTCGCCCGCTTCAGCGAGCACGTCTCTCCCCACATCGATCAACTCCTCGCCGGTGGCAGATAAAGCTTCGGATTCTCGGTGTCCAGCCGGCAACTTCCCTGTTTTCTTAGTCTTTCGCGCAGGGGCCAAGAAGCTGCCCGTCCATCACACTATACTGTGACCCAGGTCACAGGCGCGCCATACCGCTTCTTCTATAGTTCGCAATGTAGTCATTACAAGGTACTTAATTGGACCTTGGGCGTTTCAATTTTTGACTTCACTCTCGTTGACCTAGCTTGGAACGAGACCAGCATCTCTCATGACCAGTTGCGGAGGTCCCTTATGACGCGGGCTCCTGTGATTCTCGACGGAAATGAAGCCGCTGCTTCTGTCGCCTACCGCCTCAACGAAGTCATTTCCATCTATCCCATTACACCCTCATCACCGATGGGTGAGTGGTCGGATCAATGGCGATCGGAAGGCAAGAAAAATATCTGGGGCGCACTACCCGACGTCATCGAATTGCAGAGCGAAGGCGGGGCCGCGGGCGCATTGCATGGCGCCCTGCAAGCCGGAGCCCTCGGCACGACATTCACGGCGTCGCAGGGCCTGCTGCTGATGATTCCCAATATGTACAAAATCGCTGGTGAGCTGACCGCGGCTGTAATTCACGTCGCAGCGCGCACCCTGGCCACGCATGCGCTTTCCATCTTCGGCGACCACAGCGACGTTATGGCCGCGCGCTCGACGGGTTTCGCCATGCTGGCCTCGAATTCCGTCCAGGAAGCGAGCGACTTCGCCCTCATCGCCCAGGCGGCAACGCTCGAATCCAGGATTCCGTTTTTGCATTTCTTCGACGGCTTCCGCACCTCCCACGAAGTGAACAAGATCATTCCACTTCTTGATGAAGATCTTCGAGCGCTGGTCGATGACAGATTTATCCAGCAGCACCGCGACCGTGCCCTCTCCCCGGATCGTCCGGTGCTGCGCGGCACGGCCCAGAATCCCGACGTCTTCTTTCAGGCCCGTGAAGCTTGCAATCCTTTCTATCGCGCTTGCCCGAGAATCGTGCAAGACGTGATGGATCGATTTGCCAAACAGACTGGCCGGAGCTATCACTTGTTCGACTACTTCGGCGCGCCAGACGCGGAGCGCGTGATTATTCTTATGGGCTCGGGTGCGGGCGCTGTCCAGGAGACGGTGAGCGCCTTGCAAAAATCCGGCGAAAAGGCCGGGTTTCTGAGAGTGCGTCTCTACAAACCTTTCGATCTGGATGGTTTTTTGGCCGCTCTTCCCCCGACGGTACGCAGCATCGCCGTGCTCGATCGAACCAAAGAACCTGGCAGCCTGGGGGAGCCACTCTACCAGGATGTAGTGACCGCCTTTATGGAACGCCATGCTGCGGCAGACTCAAAACCGTTGCCACGCATCATCGGCGGCCGTTATGGTCTCTCCTCCAAGGAATTCACCCCGGCCATGGTGAAGGCCATCTTTGACGAATTGAAAAAGCCCCAACCCCAAAACCATTTCACCATCGGCATCCGGGATGACGTTACCCACACGAGCCTCAGCTACGACCCGGGATTCTCGACCGAAGATCCGCGGACGGTGCGTGCACTTTTCTATGGCCTTGGTTCCGACGGCACCGTCGGAGCAAACAAGAATTCCATCAAGATCATTGGCAAGGGAACGAACAATTACGCGCAAGGTTATTTCGTCTACGACTCCAAAAAGGCGGGCGCCGTCACAGTTTCCCATCTTCGCTTCGGTCCGGATCCGATCGATTCCACTTATCTAATCTCCAAGGCCAGTTTCGTCGCTTGCCATCAATTTCAATTCATGGATCGCATGGACGTTCTTGCAGCGGCCGAAACAGGGGCGACGTTCCTGCTGAACGCTCCATTTGGGGCTGACGAGATCTGGAACCATCTCCCGCGTCAGGTGCAGGAAACCATCCTTAAGAAGAAGCTCAAATTTTTTGTGATCGATGCGTACTCCGTCGCGCGCGAGACGGGCATGGGCAGCCGGATCAACACCATCATGCAGACTTGCTTTTTCGCCATCAGCGGCGTCCTGCCGCGTGAAGAGGCCATCGCTGCCATCAAGCACGCCATCGAAGAAACTTACGGAAAGCGGGGCGAGGCCGTCGTACGGAAGAATTTTGCCGCCGTCGACCAAGCGCTGTCCCATCTACACGAAGTAAAGGTTCCGGAAAAGGTTACCGCAGTCTTTGATATCTTGCCGCCTGTTCCCCTGCGCGCCCCCGCTTTTGTGCGGGACGTCGTGGGCACGATCATTGCCGGCAACGGCGACTCACTGCCGGTGAGCGCCATGCCGATCGACGGAACCTTCCCCACAGCCACGGCGCAATGGGAAAAACGCAATATCGCCCAGCAGATTCCCGTTTGGGATACGGAGCTTTGTATTCAATGCGGCAAGTGCGTACTGGTTTGCCCGCACGCGGTAATCCGCGCAAAGGTCTATGATTCCTCGCAACTGGCAAATGCTCCCGCCACGTTCAAATCCAGCAAACCCCGCTGGCGTGAACTCGAAAGCCTGCGCTACACCTTGCAAGTGGCTCCGGAAGACTGCACGGGTTGCCGCCTGTGCGTTGAAGTCTGCCCCGCCAAAAGCAAGACCGAAGTCAAACACAAAGCCATCAACATGGAAGCGCAACCGCCGCTGCGTCAATCCGAAGAAGTCAATTGGGGATTCTTCCTGTCGCTGCCGGAATTTGACCGCGAGCGCATCTCCCACAGTCAGGTGAAAGACGTTCAGCTTCTCGAGCCGCTCTTCGAGTTCTCCGGAGCTTGCGCCGGTTGCGGCGAAACTCCCTACATCAAGCTACTCACCCAGCTCTTCGGCGACCGGCTGCTCATTGCCAACGCCACGGGTTGCTCTTCAATCTATGGTGGGAATCTGCCTACTACACCGTACACCTTGAATTCTCAGGGGCGCGGCCCGGCGTGGTCCAATTCACTCTTCGAAGACAACGCCGAGTTTGGTCTGGGAATGCGGCTGGCGGTGGATCAGCACGCGTCCTACGCCAGAGAGCTTCTTGTCCGCCTGGGCAGCCAGCTTGGGGACGCCCTGGTGAAGGAGCTACTCGAAGCGGACCAGTCCAAGGAATCCGGCATCGAGGCGCAGCGCGGGCGCGTCGTCGAGCTTAAGCACAAACTCGCCTCGCTCGTCGGTTCACCGGAAGCTCGAAGTCTTCTCACCGTGTCTGACTGTCTCGTGCGCAAGAGCGTTTGGCTGGTCGGCGGCGACGGATGGGCGTACGACATTGGTTTCGGAGGTCTCGATCATGTTCTCGGCTCCGGCCGCGACGTGAACGTCCTCGTTCTTGACACCGAAGTGTATTCCAATACCGGTGGCCAGATGTCCAAGGCCACACCCCGCGGCGCGGTTGCCAAGTTCGCGACCGGCGGCAAACAAACAAGCAAGAAAGACCTGGCGATGGAGGCGATCAGCTACGGCAACGTTTACGTCGCGCGCGTAGCCATGGGTGGCAGCGACACGCACACCGTGAAGGCATTTCAGGAAGCCGAAGCACACAACGGCCCATCCCTGATCATCGCCTACAGCCACTGCATCGCGCACGGCTACGACATGGCTTTCGGTTTGGATCAGCAAAAGAAAGCGGTGCTCTCCGGTTATTGGCCGCTCATTCGTTACAATCCGGCGCTGCGACTCGAAGGCAAGAACCCCTTCCAGTTGGATTCGAAGGCACCGACGATTTCACTCAAACAGTACGCCTATCAGGAGGCGCGTTACACCATGCTCGTGCGGAGCAATCCGCACGCTGCTCGCGAGCTCCTGCGGGCGGCTCAAGATGATGTCGAACGCCAGTGGCGCGTCTATTCCAATCTCGCGGCGATGCCCGGCCGGGCGGAGACACCGAATATCGCTCCCCATGATCCGGAGGAAAGTGCTACGGAGACCGCCAAAAAGGGAGGAGACGAGGAATGAGCGACCTGACTTCAAAATACCTGGGACTCACTTTGAAATCCCCACTTGTGGCTTCGGCTTGTCCCCTTACCGAATCCGTGTCGAATATTCGGGAACTCGAGGACGCTGGCATCGGCGCAGTGGTTCTTCCTTCCCTCTTTGAGGAACAGCTCGAATTGGAAAGCCGCGCCTTGGATGAAGATCTCTGGCGAGGTACGGATAGTTTTCCGGAGTCGCAATCCGTGCTGCCGGATCTGCAAACCTACAATTTGGGCCCGGACGGTTACCTCGAGCTGATTCGCGGGGCGAAAGATGCCGTGGACATCCCCGTCATCGCCAGCCTCAACGGAGTTTCACCCGGCGGCTGGGCGGAGTATGCCCGCCTGATGGCGGAGGCCGGGGCGGATGCAATCGAACTGAATATTTATTCCATCGCCACGGAACCGGCGGAGAGTGCGGCCGAAGTCGAAAAAGGTTACATCGACCTCGTCCGCCAAATCACTCGCATTGTTCGCGTCCCGGTTGCCGTGAAACTTTCTCCATTTTTCAGCGCTCCTGCCAACATCGCTATGCGGCTCGAAGAGGCTGGCGCCAGCGGCCTGGTCCTCTTCAACCGTTTTTACCAGCCTGATTTCGACATCGAATCGCTGGAAGTCGTGCCCCGTCTAACGCTAAGTCACGCGGATGAATTGCTGTTGCGTCTCCACTGGACGGCGATTCTCTTCGATCATGTTCACTCCGATATAGCCGTTACCGGTGGAGTCCACGGTGCAACGGATGTCGTCAAGTGCATGATGGCGGGCGCGAGGGTGGCCATGATGGCTTCCGCGTTGCTCCACAAAGGCATTTCTCACGCTGCCTATGTCCTCGTCGGCCTCCGGCGATGGCTGGACGATCATCAATATGAATCCGTACGGCAAATGTGCGGCAGCATGAGCCGCGGCTCGGTTCCCGATTCCACGACGTTCGAACGCGGGAATTATATGCGCGTGCTCAGCTCCTATACATTTCGGTCCGACACGCTCCAAAGATGATTCCAATCTTTCACGTGTCATTCGCGGCAAGGTAGCACGCCTCAAAATAACGCATTGTGTGCGCTCTATAGCATTCTCGTTGTGCCAGGTGCTCGACGGTGCTACGGTTCCTGCAATGGCTCTGGAGGTCACTCGATGCTAACTCTCCCTCGGAGAGGTCTGCAGCTTTTTGTTCCCGCTGTGGTCCTGCTCTTCTCTATCTCTGGCCTGCATGCGCAAGACAAACAAGCTTCATCCGGGACTCTTAAGATCGGCTTTCTCATGGATTCCCTGAAAATTGAACGCTGGCAGACGGATCTCGACAAATTCCAGAAACGTGCCACGGAATTAGGCGCAGAAGTGCTCGTGGAAACGGCCGAGGGCGACGATGAGTTGCAGTTGCAGCAGGCTCGGAAGCTGTTGGATTCCGGCGTCAAGGCTCTCGTTCTCGTACCTCACGATACGGACAAAGCGGTGCGCATCGTCAGCGCCGCGAAAGCCAGAAAAGTGCCGCTGCTCTGTTACGAGCGCCTGGTCCGCAATCAGGACGTCAGTTTCTTTATCGGGGTTGACGCTTCGGCAGTCGGCAACCTGCAAGCGATTTCCCTCTCGCGGCTGGCGCCGAAAGGAAATTACGTTTTGATCGGCGGTTCTCCCTCGGATAGCAACGCGGGAATTCTGCACGATGGACAAATGAGGGTTCTGAAGCCACTAGTGGATCGTGGCGACATCAAGATTGTGTCGGACACCTGGACCAAGGACTGGGACCCGTCGGAAGCCTACGCGCACATGTCCGCGGCTATTGAATCCTCCAAAGGAGATATCGCCGCCGTCGTCGCCTCGAATGACGGTACAGCGGGCGGCGCGATCCAAGCGCTCGAAGAGCACAGACTCGCTGGAAAGGTTCTCGTTTCGGGCCAGGACGCCGATCTGGCGGCTATCATTCGCATTCTCGAGGGCACTCAGACCATGACCGTTTACAAACCCCTCGGTTCACAAGCAACTCTGGCCGCCGAAGCGGCCGTGGCATGGGCGAAGGGAGAGACCGTCAAGACCAGCGCTTCCTTGTCGATCGGGAACAAGATCATTCCTGCAACTCTCTTGGCTCCTCTCGTTGTGACAAAGGACAACATCAAACAGACCGTCATCAAGGACGGTTTTCAGAATCTCGAAACGATTCAGAAGAGCCTGCCGAAGGAGAAGTGGCCGCAGTAGATTCGAATCGGCGCGGCGCGCAGCCGGTTATTTCAGACCCCAGAACGTAGCATCCGGCTTTACCAGTTCGAAGCCGGCATCCCACGCTTCATGGCTGCGCCAGACTACCTCGGCATCCGCCTTGCGGCCCGTCTCCGCCTGGATAAGCCGGACGCGTTTGCGCAGGGGCAGGTCCGCTCCCACCACCGCCATGCAGCCGGAGTGGCTCACGTCCACCGTGACGGCATTCGCGTGTTCCTTCGCTCCGCCTTGTTCCCACTCCACCAGCAACTTCACCCGGGAGATGATGCGCTTGTGGCTTCGGAGTCTTTCCCATCGTTGTTGTACCGCGGCGTCTGGAGAGTTCGGAGCGATCTTTATAGTCATTGGGAACCTCTCTGTGGAATTTCTACTGGGGCCGGGGGGTAGACACTTCAAATTAGAGCGGGGAATCGTCGGGGTCAATAGTACTTTTTCGACTGCGCCCTCCTGGTCACTCGCCCCCCCCCCAGTCTTCAGAACATCTTCGTTACAAAGCAAAAAGGCCGGTCTGATTTCTCAGACCGGCCTTTTCTAATTTAATCCCGGCGGTGACCTACGTTCCCACACAGTTGCCCGTGCAGTATCATCGGCCCGGCGAGGCTTAACTTCCGTGTTCGGGATGGGAACGGGTGTGACCCTCGCGGTATGACCACCGGAAACTCGAAACTCGCGTACCGATTCCCCTGCTCATCCCGAGCATGGGATCGCGAGTGCGACAACAGAAGTTGGCTGGCATTACAAGTTCGACTCTCTGTCGAACTCCACTGTGCAGAAAAGGCGTAACTAGCCTGTGACTCTTGCGAGCCACATCTGCTCTTCCTCAAAGACGGTTTGAGAAAGTTTTATGATTAAGCCGAACGGGCGATTAGTACTGGTCAGCTTCACGCATTGCTGCGCTTCCACCTCCAGCCTATCAAAGTCGTAGTCTTCGACTGCCCTTCTTAGGTCTTAAACCTTGGGAGAACTTATCTT
>JBGQDD010000166.1:0-7260 GCA_041495665.1 Candidatus Acidiferrum sp. | reverse complement strand
TTTCAGGTCCCGTTCAATTTCACGATTCGCGGCGTGCAAATTCCCGTAGGACTTGGGTTGATCACCTTGATGCTGTTCCTGATCGCCGTGGTGAACCTGTTCACCAAGCCCATCGCTACTATGGCTGGCGGTGCCTTCTCCGTTCTCCTCTACATGGTGTTCACGATTTCGGAACGCCGGGGCAAACGTGGCGGTGCAGCTCACGTCGAGATGGACCAGTTCAATCTCGAGCTGCAGGGGGAATTGACTCTCCAGGCTGTGGGTGCGCGCCCCGGCAACATTCTCATCCCGATCAGCAACCACTATGCGCTCTATCACCTCGGAAATGTTCTGGACCGCATCAAGCCGGGGCGCCGTGATATCGTCGTGCTCCACGTCCGGCTCTTGCGCCGCTCGGCTTCGGGCGAACACGAACTGGATGCCGATCAGCTCTTCGGCAGCATCGAGCAACAGCTCTTCTCGCAGGCGCTTTCCATGGCCGAAAAACGAGGCAAGTCGATCCGCCTCGCCGTGGTCGCCGCAAACGACTTGTGGGACGGCATCCTGCGCGCCGGGGCTTCACTCCAATCCAGCACGATTGTTGCGGGACGTTCGACAAAGGAATCGAATGAAGAGCAAGCGCGGCAGATCGGGGATGCCTGGGAAAAACTTGGCGATCAAAAGCCGCAATTCAATCTGGAAATCCACCTGCCCACTGGGGAGAAGCTTTACAAAGTCCTCGGGCCCCACGCGCCAAATCTGACCGCCAACGAGGTCAATCTTCTGCACCGCTTGTGGCTGCGTTTCAGCGACGCCATAGCGCCACTGGAAATGCACCATCACGACGTCGTGCACTTCGCGCTGGAAGAAGTACAAAAAGAGGTTGACGAGGGACACGAAGACTTGGTGGTCAACCGCCTGCGCGCGCATCTCGAGGAAAATCAGAAGAAGAAGGCTCCGAAGACATGAAGCAAGCAGTTTTCAGTTCTTAGTATTCAGTTCTTAGTGTTCCCTTGAGTCTTGGATGTCTCTCCTTCCCGCGGCAGTTCTCGTTGCCAAGAAGGAATCGTCAAGAACAGTTCAGTGCCTCAAGCGATCTGCGCGGTGCAATGGCCGCAGCGCTTCGCCGCGAGCGGAATCGTCATCGCGCACTGCGGACAGTCTTTGGTGATCGGTGCCACCGCCGGTGCCGGTTTCGCCGCGAAGCGATTAATCCACTTGACCACGAGGAAAACGCAAAACGCCACGATCAGAAAATTGATCACGTTATTGATGAAGATCCCATAGTTCAGCGTCGGCTGTGGCGGGATCGCTTCCTTCGCCGCCTTAATCGAATCGTAATGTGTGCTGCTCAAGTTGATGAACAAACTTGAAAAATCGATGTGGCCGAGCAGTCGGCCGATCGGCGGCATAATTACGTCTTCCACCAACGACGAGACGATCTTTCCGAAGGCCGCGCCGATGATCACCCCGACCGCCAAATCCACGACATTCCCACGCATGGCGAATTCCTTGAATTCTTTCAGCACGGACGTTCTCCTTTGTTTTTCTCGATGAAGATATTTGACCGCCCCGGGCGGATTCCTAAACATTGGCAGGGCTGCCTGTTCCGGGGATTATAGTTGAAGCGGAAAAGAAATAAAGGCAAGAAGACAGTCGAGACTCGATATTTGGCGCTGCGCTCTTTTGAAAAGGGTCTCTTAGCGGGGCCTGAAGATCAAGAACGTGGCGATCATCCCGCGCAGCACCAGCAAGCCGCCGCCGGCCGCCAGCATCGGACCAACCCACAGGAACGGTACGCGCGAAATCACGAGCATGAGGATGCCCAGAAGAGCGAGCGAAAGCCCGCGCGTCCAGTTCTGCCAGCGCAGCCACCACTGACCCGGACTGTACAGCGCGCGCAGGCCCCACAAGATCAGCGCCACGCTGAGAATCAACCAGGAGGCACTATGCCGATCCACGTATATGCGCCGCGCCAATCCCAGCCAGATCACCAGAATACCGAGCAAGACGAAGATCAACTCGATTGTCAATCGGAGCAGGCGCTCGGGCGTGAGCATGGCGATGGCTTCCGCTCAAGCGACGCGTTCGATACGCAGCTTGGTGATGGACACTGGTGTCTTCGGGCGGTCGTTGGAATCGCGCGGCAAATTCGAAATCTTGTTAGCCACGTCCTGCCCTTCGACGATTTCGCCAAAGATCGTGTGCTTGTTGTCCAGCCACGGCGTCGCCGCCACGGTCAAGAAGAACTGGCTGCCGTTAGTTCCCGGCCCGGAGTTGGCCATGGAGAGCTTTCCGGCCTTTGAATGCTTCAGCGTGGGATGAAATTCGTCTGCAAACTTGTAGCCTGGCCCGCCCATTCCGCTGCCCTGCGGGCACCCGCCCTGAATCATAAATTGCGGAATCACGCGATGGAAGATCAATCCGTCGTAGAACGGCCGCTTTTCCTTCTGGCCGGTCTTTTCGTTAGTGAATTCTTTGGTGCCTTCGGCAAGCCCGAGAAAATTTGCAACCGTCTTTGGCGCTTCGCTTTCGAGCAAGCGCACAACAATATTTCCCTGCGAAGTTTCAAAAATAGCGTAGGTTCCTGCCGCTCGGCTCATGCGATCTCCTTTTGTACCGGATTATCGTACACGAGCCGTAGCGTCGCGCGCCACATCACTGTGGCAGGGAACTTGTCTCCCGGCCGGAAGGAGTGGCAAGGTCGAACGCAGGATCGAGGGCTCCCTTGTCCTTCTTACCAGCCCTTTTTCTTGCGAAGCTCCGTGATGTGCGCGGCGTGATGTTGGCCGTGCCACTCGTAAATGAAGAGCAACCAATCGACCGTCCGCTCCCCATGTTCGGGGTGGACGAGGGTTCTTGCGAAATGTTCGGGCTTCAACGAGCGCCACAGCTGGTCCCAGCGGGTGTGCACGGAATCGAGCAGCGTCTGCGAAACCTCGATGGGCGTCGATTTCGAGTCGGCCAGCTCGGCCCAGGCCGCTTCGTTGTAGGGCTTGATTGTTGGCTTATCCTCGGTGAGCGCCAGCTTCAATCGGACGTAAGCGTTGAGGTGGCTGTCAGGAACGTGATGCACGACCTGGCGCACCGTCCAGCCTCCTTCGCGATACGGTGTGTCGAGCTGCGCGTCGCTCATACCCTTGACCGCGGCGCGCATTTTCGACGGCGTCGCGGCGATCTCTTCGATCGCCTGCTGCCGCCGGTCGGACGAGATTTGCACTGGCATTTTAAAATTTCCAATCGGGTAGCGCGGATCCATGGTGACTTTCTCCTTGGGCAACCTGTTTGTTCCTCAAACTATAGTGGCGGCCGTTCGTACGGGTCAACGCTCTCAACGTGAAAAAGCGGCTCCAATTTGGCCGCTCGCATTCCGAGTCGCGGGGGAGGGAATGCTACAATACCAGACTGCGTTGTATCCGGCGGGCGCAGTGCTGAATCTAATGGATGGAGAACGATCGAATGTACAACGTCGTCATCATCGGCAGCGGCTGCGCCGGTCTAACTGCTGCGATCTACGCCGCTCGCGCGAACCTGAAGCCTCTCGTTCTGGACGGGCATGAGCCCGGGGGCCAGCTTTCCCTGACCACGCACGTTGAGAATTTCCCCGGCTTCCCAGACGGTATCATGGGGCCGGAACTGATCGAGAATATGCGCAAGCAAGCGCAAAAGTTCGGCGCGGAGTTCAAAGCCGGAGCCGTCAGCGCAGTCGACCTCAGCAAGCGCCCGTTCAAAATCATTGCCGGAAAAGATACCTATGAAACAAATGCGTTGATCGTGGCCGCGGGAGCCTCCGCGCGCTTGCTGGGCCTGAAGGGTGAAAAGGAACTGATCGGCCATGGCGTTTCCACCTGCGCCACCTGCGACGGCTATTTCTTCCGCGGCAAACCCATCGCCGTGGCCGGTGGTGGCGATACCGCGATGGAGGAAGCCAATTTCCTCTCGCGTTACGCGAGCAAGGTTTATCTCATACATCGGCGAAACGAATTTCGCGCCTCCAAGATCATGATTGACCGCGCCAGGGCCAACGAAAAAGTCGAGTTTGTCACCCCCTTCGCGATCGAAGAAATTCTCGCTACCCAGGGTTTCGTCGAAGGGGTGCGGCTCCGGAATCTGGAGACGAAAGAGGCTCGTGAAATTCCTCTCGACGGTGTTTTCGTGGCCATCGGTCACGATCCGAACACCACCGTCTTCAAAGGCAAACTCGAGATGGATGCAAACGGCTACCTGCTTGCCAAGCACGGCAGCCTCACCACGATTCCCGGCGTGTTCGTCGCCGGCGACGTGCAGGACCATCGCTACCGCCAGGCGGTCACCGCCGCGGGCTCCGGTTGCATGGCCGCCATCGATGCGGAAAAGTTTCTGGAAGAGCACAAACACTAGTTTCGTCCTTCCCAGGCTGCCATAATTGGTCCCGCATGCTCCGGTCGACCCTGCTCAAGCTTTCCGAAAGCAAAGGCTTCGCCAATTGGGTCACTTCCAATGGCACTACGCGCCGCATGGCGCACCGATTCGTCGCCGGCGAGACGCTGGACGAAGCCATCGCCGCCGTCCGCGAGTGCAATAACGCGGGCATGCTCGCCAGCCTCGATTACCTCGGCGAAAATGTCGCCACCACCTCGGATGCCCAACATTCCCGCAATGCCTATCTCGAAGTTTTTGAACGCATCGCCCAGGAAGGGCTGCACGCCAACGTTTCCGGCAAGCTCACGCAGCTCGGCCTCGATATCAACATTGAATTTTGCGAGGGCCTGGTTCTCTCCATCGTGGAGCGCGCCGCCGGCTTCGATAATTTTCTGCGCGTCGACATGGAAGGGTCTCTTTACACGCAGCGCACCATCGAGCTTGTCAAACGCGTTCGCACGCGGAATCCGGCTGTTGGCACGGTCATTCAGTCCTATCTGTACCGCAGTGAAACCGACGTTGCGGATCTGCTGGCGTACGGCTGCCGCATTCGTCTGTGCAAGGGCGCGTACAAGGAATCCGAGGACGTGGCGTTTCCGCGGAAAGCCGATGTCGATGCCAACTTTGTTCGCCTGATGCAGATGCTTTTGTCCAGCGGCTTCTACCACGGCATCGCCACGCACGATCCGCGGATGATCGCGGCCACCATTCGCCATGCCGCGGCGAAGCAGATCTCCAAGGACGATTTCGAATTTCAGATGTTGTACGGAGTGCGCGCCGACCTGCAGCGGCGGCTCGTCAAGGATGGCTATCGCGTTCGCATCTACATCCCCTATGGCCGCGACTGGTTTCCTTATTTCATGCGTCGTCTCGCCGAGCGTCCCGCAAACCTCGGCTTCCTCGTGCGCAATTTCTTTCGGTCGTAGAACTTTCCCGGAGCTACTGTTTTCGGCAGATGGTGACCCCGTCGCGCAGCGGGATCAGCACGGCGTAGAGTTGCTTCGAAGCGTAGACGAGCCGGTTGAATTCCTGGACACCTTGCGTGTGAACGTCGTCCGGCGCTGCCGGCCGCGCCGCTTTTCCCGACCACAGCGTATTGTCGGTGATGAGCAAGCCGCCGCGGCTCAGCTTGGGCAGCGCCACGCGCAGCGCGGCAGGATACTGGTGCTTGTCGACGTCGTTGAAGATCACGTCGAAAGTGCCTGGCGTTTTCTTGAGCAGTTCCAGCGCGTCGCCGACGCGCACCTCGATCCGTTTGGCCACGCCGACCCGGCGAAAATAATCCTTCGCGCGGCGCGCATTCTCCGCATCGCCATCCGTGTAAATCACTTTTGCCTGCGGCCCCGCCGCGCGAGCCAGCCAAATCGTGGAATACCCAATGGCCGAGCCCATCTCAAAAATCCGCTTTGCGCCAGAGACTTGCACAAAGAGCGCCAGCATCCGCGCCACTGCCGGACCGATGATCGGAATGCGATTCTGCGCGGCGTAGTCCTCCATCTCCCTGACGACAGCATCGCGCTCCGGCAGCAGTTGGTAAAGGTATTCCTCGACATCGTCCTGAATGTAGCCGCTGCGCAGATTCTCGCTGCGAATCATAGTCTCTCTCCCGGCCTCAACGCGTGAATCTTCAGCCCTTTGATTTCGGTCTTGCGGGTCCGCGTTAGCGGGATCACGGCGCGAGCAGCGTTCGAATGGCCGCTTCATAGGTGCCCCGGGTGCCCTCGCCGAACACATGTCCCGCCTGCCTGCCGTCTTTGCCGTAGAAGAACGTAGCTGGAAGGGCTCCGTTCCAACTCGGAAGTATGGCTTGAGTGAACGCCGCCTGCCCGCCAGCCTTTTTCCGGTAATTGGGAAATACCGGCTTGTAGCGGGCCAGAAAACGCTTCATCAGAATCAAATCGCCATCGTCGTCCATGCTCACGCCCACGACTTTCAATCCCTGCGGCGCGTATTGCTTCGCCAATTCATTCAGCATGGGGTACTCGTCGCGGCACGGTTCGCACCAAGTCGCCCAAAAGTTCACCAGCAGCGGTTTCCCGCGATATTGTTCGAGCAATTTCTGATAGGCCTGTGCGTCGATGATCTCTGGATCGCGGGGAGCCGCGGTCATCGAAACCTGCAGTGCGGCCAGGGCGGTCGCCGCGGCCAGAAAAACAAGTACGACAAAGCCAGTCCGGACTCTCATGGTCATTCCTTCTCCTCCCATTCTATCCGTACCCCCACCGGTTGAGAAACTCCTTCCCACCGCGTACAATTCCCATAGCTGCTTGTCGCTCCGGGCAGTCGCGTGGTATAAGGAATTTTTGCCGGTGGTGCTGTTTCGCCAAATGGGGCGCCGGTCGGCTGTCCGAACAAAGGAGATCTTTAATGGCTTACGTGATTGCCGAGCCGTGTATCGGCACAAAAGACACCGCTTGCGTGGATGTCTGCCCGGTGGACTGCATCCATCCGCGCAAGGACGAACCGACTTTCGAGGCTGAGACGCAGCTCTATATCCACCCCACCGAATGCATCGATTGTGGCGCCTGCGTACCCGTTTGCCCGGTGACCGCTATTTTCGCGCTCGAAGATCTCCCGGAAAAGTGGAATAGCTTCACGCCGATCAACGCCGATTGGTATGCAAAACAGGGAAAGTAGCCTGGTCTGCTAAGACGCAACCGGCCTTTTGCGGTTTTGGGCGGCACGCTTCGGCGTGCCGCTTTTTTCTGTGTCGGTCCCCAAAGAATCGAGGCCAGCATTTGCGCCTTGATTTGCGCGCAACCCTTGATCCGCGCCCTTCGGCACTGGTCATGCCAACTCTTTTGGGCCCGGAATCATCTACCATTCTGAATGTGGCGTGTGGAGGTCTTGCGTGAAGCCCGGAGACTCGTGTCTGGCCTT
>JBGQDD010000165.1:0-7291 GCA_041495665.1 Candidatus Acidiferrum sp. | reverse complement strand
TTTCTTCCTCGTACGGGCCACTCTTTTTGTGCGACACTCATCCTATCACTAGAGTTTTCCGCAGTACTTGGGATCCCCTGGTGGCCGTGAGGGAAACAAGAGAGACGCTGCCTTCTTCATGAAGAATTTTCCTCAGGTCATAAGGTCAGCGAAAGGGAACGTCTTGCGGATAGGGTGCGAATTTTCCTATAATCCCAAAGAATTCCGAAACAAAGCGATTCCCGGCAGAAGCATCCGGGGTACACCGGAAGCAGAAAACTCAGGCTTGAAGTTTGAGCGAGGAGAAATGGGAATGAACGCAACACGAAGATTGACGGAGCTCGCGATGGTCACAATCCTTTTCCTGATGGCGGGGAGCGGGCTGAGCGCATTCGCGCAAGCACCGGCAGCGGGTCAGGACGCAGGAGCGGCCAAGGGGCCGAAGTACACGCAAGCGGAGTACAACGCCGAGCAAGCCTGCGCGGCAGAGAAAGCTCCCGCGGCGGTGGTCAAGTGTGCGGATGATTTTGTGGCGAAGTATCCGAATTCCGATCTCCTCGTCTACATCTATCCGCTTTACTACCGCGCCTACACGCAGCTCAAGAATCATCAAAAAGTGATCGAGTATGCGGACAAGTTGGTGGCTCTTGGTGACAAGGCGGAAGCGGGAATCCGGTATGAGGCGCTCTACGCGCGGGCACTTTCCTACGCGGGCTTGAACATCAAAGATACGGACCCGGCGGCAAAGGAACTAGCAACCAAGGCCCGGGAGGCGGCCCTGCTCGGATTGAAGACGCTTGATGAATTGAAAAAGCCCGAAAATATGTCCGCCGAGGACTTCGCGAAACAAAAACAGCAGCCAGCCATTCTCTTCAATTACACCGCAGGCAGTGGCGCAATGACGATGAAGGATTACGCGGCGGCCGCAGCTTCGTTCAAGGCCGCGCTCGCGTTGAGTCCGGATGACCCGATCACGAGCTACAACCTTGGCCGGGCCTACCAAGCCATGACACCGCCGCAGCAGATGGATGCATTCTGGGCATTTGGCCGCGCCGTGACCGCAAAGGGCGCGACCGAACCGCAGTCCAGACAAATCAAGGGCTATCTTCGCAAGGTGCTGGCGAATTACCAGGGCGGAACGGTGTGCGACAGCCTGACGGATGCGGAGCTGAATGAACTCTTGCAACTCGCGGGAAGTTCGGCAGAACGGCCAGGCAGTTACTCGCTGGCTAGTGCCGCGGACCTCAGTGCCGCGCAGAAGGACATGACGATAGCATCGGTGGTCACGGACCTGAAGGCGGGGGGCGACAAAGGCAAATTGACCTGGCTGGCGTCGTGCGGCCTGGAGTTTCCCGAAGTGCCGGGCAAGGTGATCGAAATCGTGCCAGGTACGGATTTCATCATACTCAAGATTGCCTTCGTGACGAGCGATGACGAGTTTGAAAAAGCGACGACCCCCAACATGGACGTGAAGGTCGTGGGCCAGCCCGAGGCGGCACGCGTGGAAAAGGACAGCGCTGTCCATTTTACGGGCACGCTGACTTCCTACGATCCCGATCCGGCTTTTTTCCTGCATTGGGACAAGGCCAAGGTGAAGGCAGAAGACATCCCGAAGGAGAAAGCGACGCCGAAGAAGCCGCCGGTGCGGAAGCCGGCAACGAGAAAGCCGGCTGCAAAACCGAGCTAGCCTTCTGCATCTCCGATCTGATTAGGAAAACGGCTCCCCGGCCAACCCGGGGAGCCGTTTTCGCTTTTGCAAGCGGTCTATAGATTCGTCAACGCGTAGAGCGGTGGTGGCCGTTGGAGTCGAGCTTGTACTCATCGATCTTGCGGCTCAACGTATTGCGGTGAATTCCAAGAATTTCGGCCGCGCGGGACTGGTTGCCGCTTGTGCGGTCCAGAACGCGCTTGATGAAGCGCTTTTCGAATTCGCCGACCGCTTCGTCAAACAGAATCCCCCGCTCCACCATCTGATTGACAAGCCCTTCCAATTGATCTTTCACGATGGCACGCTCCGCTCGAGAACCTATTGTGTGAGGGCCCGGCTTGCTAATCCAGTTCGCGCCCGGCCAGGATGCGATAGGCTTCCCGGTACTTGGCGCGAGTGGCTTCGACGACCTCAGGAGGCAGTTCCGGGCCGGGCGGGGTTTTCGGCCACTGCATTCGCTCGAGATAGTCGCGAACAAACTGTTTGTCGAAAGAAGCCTGAGGGCCGCCGGGACTGTAATGCGCGGCTGGCCAAAAGCGCGAAGAATCAGGCGTGATGGCTTCGTCGATCCACATCAAGTCATCGGCCGCGGCACGGTCGCGTGCGCGCTGGTAGAGAATGCCGAACTCGAATTTTGTGTCGGCGAGGATGATGCCGCGCGGCTCGGCATAGGCGGCAGCGCGGCGGTAGAGTTCCAGGCTGATGGCGCGGACTTTCTCGGCTAGCTCCTTGCCGATCAGTGTTGCGGCGCGTTCGAAGGAGATGTTTTCGTCGTGGCCGGTGGCGGCTTTTGTTGCGGGCGTAAAGATGGGCTCTGGCAAACGGTCTGATTCGCGCAACCCCGTGGGCAACGGAATGCCACAGATTTTTCCGGTGACTCGATAGTCCTTCCAACCCGAGCCGGAGACGTAGCCGCGTACGACGCATTCAATCGGCAGCGGCTGCGTCTTTCGCACGACCATGGAGCGGCCTGCGAGCTCATCTTTGAACTGGTCGAAGGGCGGGGGAAAATCCGTGGCGCTGAGGACGTGGTTGGGGATTACATTCTTCAACAAATGGAACCAGAAGAGCGAAAGCTGAGTCAGGACGCGGCCCTTGTCGGGAATCGGCGTGGGAAGGATGACGTCGAAGGCGGAGAGCCGGTCCGTGGCGACGATCAGGAGCTTGTCGCCGAGATCGTAGATGTCGCGGACTTTGCCGCGCGCGAGGGGCGTGACCCCGGCGAATTGCGTTTCCATCAAAACTTTCATGGCAGGAGCAGAAGACACTGAGTAAGTTCCCCCGACAAAGTGAGAAGCATTCTAGCGCAGCGCAACGCGAAGTCAAAGGCGCGCGGGAGAATTTGGAAAAAGCTGCATAAGAAAAAATTATGCAGCTTGCAGGAGAATGCCGCGGGGTTTCATCGGGAAGAAGCGGTGGCGCAACCCGCCGCGGCTAGCCGCGCCACTGCAGATCAAATGGGGAAAAATATTACGCCGCTGAGGCGGCTGCGGCCTTCTGCTTGTGCGCTGGCGATTCGGATTCTTCCCAGCGGACGCTGACGAGCTTGGACACGCCAGGCTCCTGCATGGTCACGCCATAAAGCACGCTGCCCATTTCCATGGTCTTGCGGTTATGGGTAACGATGATGAACTGCGTCTGGCCGCTCATTTCACCGATCAGGCGCGTGAAGCGCCCCACGTTGGCTTCATCGAGCGGCGCGTCGACTTCATCAAGGATGCAGAAGGGGCTGGGCTGGTAGCGGAAGATGGCGATGAGCAGGGCTAGCGCAGTCATGGCCTTTTCGCCGCCGGAGAGCAGCAAGATGTTTTGCAGGCGCTTACCTGGAGGGGAAGCGACGATGTCGATGCCGGCGTCGCCGGAGCTGTCCGGCTCGGTCAAGCGCATCTCCGCCATGCCGCCGCCGAAGATGGTGTGGAAGGCTTCGGAGAAGCTCTTGTTGATGGCGTGGAAGGCGTGCTCAAACTTTTCCTTGGTGGCGAGGTCGAGCTCGGCGATGGCTTGCTGGGTGTCCGCGATGGACTGCAACAGGTCATCGCGCTCGCGCGTCAGGAACGTGAAGCGCTGCTCGCACTCGTTGAATTCTTCGAGGGCCATCATGTTGACCGGGCCCATCGACTCGATGCGCTGCTTCATTTCCCGATAGTTCGTTTCGGCGATGGCCAGCTCTTCGCCGGACATAAAAGCCGCTTCCGTGGCGATCAAGTCCTCGGGTTGCGCGTTCACTTCGCTCATGCACGTTTCACGCAGGTGCTGACGGTCGGAGTCATTCTTGGCCCGGTCGATTTCCGCGTGGCCGCGCTGCTCGCGAAGTTCCTGCAGCGACTGGCGGCCCATGCGCAAATGGTCTTCCATCTGCGTGACGCGCGTGCGGGCGGCGACCCATTCCTGTTCGAGTTCCCGCTGGCGGATTTCCAGGCGCAACTTTTCACCGCGCAATCCTTCGAGTTGTAGGGCAAGTTCCTCGCTTTGCTTGGCAAGGGCGGCCGTTTCGTCGCCGATGGAAGTCACTTGCTGCTGAAGCGCGGCTTCGCGGCGTCCGAGTTCGGCGCGCTCTTCGTTCAACCGAGCGGAGAGCGCCTCGGCGGCCATGAGCCGCTCGTTCATCGCGGCAAATTCGGCGCGGCTGGAGGCAAGTTCATTTTGTTCCGATTGGATGGACCCGCGAAGCTGGACGAGCGCCTCCGCAAGCCGGGCGCTTTCGGCATCGGCTTCGGCGCGGCTCAGAGCGGCGGCGGCATGCTGGTGCTTCGCGCGCTCGGCACGCTGCCGAGCGTTTTCCACGTCCAGGCGGATGCGCGAGAGCTCATTCTGGCAGATGGTGAGCTCCAGGCCGAGGCGGGCCAGCTCACTCTGCATCTGGCCATGGCGGTGCATGGCGGAGATAGCTTGGCGCTCCGCTTCGCGCTGCTTCTCAACGATTTCGGCGAGCGCCTGTTCCGTCGAACACAACTCGGCAGCAGCGGCTTCAAGCGCGGCCTGCCTCTCGCTCATTTGATGCTCGAGCTGCATCACTTCCGCGTCCAGGGCTCGCAATTCGCGCTTCATGCCCAGCGGACCCACTTCGTCCGGGCGGCCGCCCGTGACCATGCGGCCCTGGTAGCAGGTGCCGTCGGGCGTGACGAAAGCGTATTGCGAATTTTCTCGCGACAATTTTTCAGCCGCAGCCGTGCTGTCCGTCAAATAGGCGGCGCGCAGCCGTGGCAGGAACTGTTTCGCCGCTGCGCCAAGCGGATCGCGGAATTCAACCAACTTGTCGAGCCGCGAGATGACGCCATCTTCGGCCCGGAAATTTACGATCGGTTCATATTCGGAGGAAAGTCGCAGATTTCGGAGCGAGTCCACAAAGAATGTTGCCCGGCCACCCACTTCATCGCGCAGCATGGAGACGCCGGCGCGCGCGTGATCGTAGGTCTCGACGACGACATATTCCAGCTCGTCGCGCAAGTACTGTTCGATGGCGGCTTCGTGCTGCTCCTCGACTTCAGCGTAATCGGCCAGCACGCCGACGGCGCGAAAACCCTGTCCGCCGCCGCGCTCGTTGGCGGCAAACAGTTTCTGCACCGCGTCCGTGGTGTAAGCGCGGTCGTTCAGGATTTGCGTGAGCGTCGAATGCCGCGCGCGAACTCCCGCCAGCGAATCGCGGAGCGCCCCGGCCTCTTTCGATAGAGCGTCACGTTGCTCGCGGAATCCGGCGATCTTGGCCTGAAGCTCCGCGGCGCTTTGTTTCAACGCATTGAGTTGACCGGTAGCGGATTCATGATGGTAAGCAGCGCTCTCAGCGTCATCGCGCGCGCGCATCGAAGTTTCCAGCAAGTCGTGCTCGTTCGCTTCGAGCTTCCGCAGCGCTTCGGCTTGGTGTACCAGCGCCTCTTCGGCTTGCTTCTGTTCGCCATGCAGACGCAGCAGGCTTTCGCCGGCTTCGGATGAAGAGCGGCGCAACGCTTCGATCCGCGCTTCGGAGTCGGAAATCTGGGCAGCGCGGGACTCAGCGCGTTTCGCGAGCTCCTCCACGTGAGCGGTCAAAACGCCCGATTCTTCGCGCAGCAGCGTAACCGCCTGAATTTGCGAAGCACTTCTTGATTCCCATTCAACGGCCTGTGCCGTGGCTTGGGCCAGTTCGGCATCAACCTGGGCATGACGCCCGGCGAGCTCTTCGGCGCGCTGGCGGTTGAAGGCGATGCGATTTTCGCTGCGGTCCACTTCGAGCGCCGTGAGATTCAAAACGTTCTGGTTTTGCCGGATTTCGGCATCCAGTTCGTAAATCCGCTGGTTCAGCCGGTCCTGCTCGCCTTCCTGCTGTTGGATGGCGGTGGCACGCTGCAATTCGGCGCCATTCATTTCTTCGAGTTGCCTGGAGACGCGCTCGGCTTCGGCGTCCAGTTCGCGCGCCTTGCCCGCCAGCATTTGGCGAACGATGCCGCGCATCTGGTCGCGGATTTCGGAATAGCGGCGCGCTTTGGCGGCTTGGCGCTTCAGCGAGCCGAGCTGCTTTTCGACTTCCACCACGATGTCGTTGACGCGCGAGAGATTGAGTTTAGAGGATTCCAGCTTGGCTTCCGCGAGCCGCTTCTTGGTCTTGAACTTCGTTACGCCGGCGGCTTCTTCGATGATGGCGCGGCGTTCCATGGGCTTGGTGGAGAGAATCAAGCCGATGCGGCCCTGCTCGATGATGGCGTAAGAGTCCGGGCCCAGGCCGACGCCCATGAACATTTCCTGGATGTCGCGGAGCCTGCCGACGCGCCCGTTGATCAGGTATTCACTTTGGCCGGAGCGATAGAGCCGCCGGCTGACGACCACTTCGCCCGGCTTCATGGCCAGAACCGGCTTGTCTGCGGATTTTTTCTTCCGCTTGAACTTGCCATCGGGTTCAGCCGGCGATAAAGCTGAACCGTCAGCGGCAGCTTCTTGCGTTTCGGGGGGCTGCGCGGGGTCGAGCGAGAGAATTTCGGTCGTAGTATCGGTCAAGCCGGAGGTTTCGTCGTTTTCGGTGACAAAGGCCGCAGAATCCGTTGCGGAGTCAGACGCGGCACTTTCCATCACGAAGCGGGCGGCTTCGGCCAGCTCGGCATCTTCCATGGTGATGGTGACTTCGGCGAGTCCCAGCGGCGGGCGCTTGGTGGTGCCATTAAAAATGCAATCGGCCATGCGTTCGGCACGGAGCGACTTGTGGCTTTGTTCGCCGAGAACCCAGGAAATGGCGTCCACCACGTTGGATTTGCCGCAGCCGTTCGGCCCGACGATGCAGGTCGTGCCGGACCCGCTGAACGTGACCACGGTGCGCTCGAAAAACGACTTAAAGCCAACGATTTCCACTTTTCGCAGCTTCAGCAAGATGTCCCCTTTTGGTCGTCAACTTCTCCGCGGCTGCCAGCGTGAAACTAGAATGCAACTCCCTAACTGCGAAAGCCAGCCATTTCCTACGACTGGGGCAGGAACACGTGAAGAGAGACGACGTTTCGTTCCTCGAGGGGAGGGTCTTTGGAGCGACAGGTCAACCCTTCTCGGGTCGCCGGTCATAACGTTTGGCAGGTTCTCAGTCAGAGGCCCAGCCGCCTGGCGCAAGGATGGCGGTACGGGAAAAAACAGTAACACGATGCGCAC
>JBGQDD010000164.1:0-7293 GCA_041495665.1 Candidatus Acidiferrum sp. | reverse complement strand
TGCCGAAGGCGTGCGCGTTTCGGCCATCGCGCTGGTCGTAAGCGTCGTGCTGGGAACATCGGAAAAGCTGGCGGTCGTCATCGTTATCGCGCTCACTGTCTTGTACACCTTCGAAGGCGGGATGAAAGCCGTGATTTGGACGGACGTTGCACAGCTTTTGCTCTATCTCACCGGAAGCGCGGTAACGTTTTTCGTTTTGTTGCACCGCATTCCGGGCGGCTGGAGCGAAGTGACGCAGGTGGCAGCCGCGGCGGGGCACAAATTGCAGCTTTTCGATTTCTCCTGGAATCTTGCCACCAAATATACATTCTGGTCCGGGCTGATCGGCGGCGCGTTTCTCACCATGGCCAGCCACGGCACGGACCAAACCATCGTGCAGCGGCTGTTGGCGGCGAAAAGCGAGCGAGACAGCCGGCGGGCTCTGCTCGCCAGCGGCGGAATCGTTCTGTTCCAGTTCATGGTGTTTCTGCTGATTGGTGTGCTGCTTTATGTCTTCTCGCAGCACTTACCACTGCTGGCCCTAGGAGACCGCACGGATCGCATCCTGCCGCTCTTTCTTGTGCGCGAGATGCCCGTAGGACTCGCGGGCCTGCTGCTGGCTTCGATCGTCGCGGTAGCCATGTCCAACGCCAGCGGGTCGCTGAATTCCCTTGCGGCTTCCAGCGTGCTTGATTTTTCAAGACTGCACGGACAAAGTGCCGACCCGGCCCGCTTCCTGCGCCTCTCCCGCGGTATGACGCTCGTCTGGGGGCTGGTGCTTATGGGATTCGGTTTGGTGAAGTGGGGCCCGCTGCTTGAAACGGGGCTGACGGTAGCCTCGCTTCCGTTCGGCAGCTTGCTCGGGCTCTTTCTGCTGGGAACGCTGGATCGCAGAGCCAATGCGCGTGGCGCGTTAGCCGGGATGATTTCGGGACTGGCGGCGATTTTATGCGTATTTCGATTTACGAGCGTGGCGTTTACGTGGTACGTGATGATTGGGGCCAGCGTGACATTTGTGATTGGAGCGTTGGTCAGTCGCATTACACTAAAAAGCAAAGTGGCGGCATAAAGCTGCCGCTACAAAGGCCAGATGAGCGAAAAACGGCTGGAGCTGGTGCGCGGGCTGGGCGCGTGGGCGTCCGCGGCCATCGTTGTCGGCACGATGATCGGCACGGGTATTTTCCTGAAGCCCGCGGAGATGGCGCGCGAAGGGCGCAGCGTCTCCGTAGTTTTTGCGGCGTGGATCGTGGGCGCGCTCCTTTCCATCTTTGGCGCGTTTTCCTTCGCCGAATTGGGTTCGATGATTCCGGAAGCCGGTGGCGAATACGCGTATCTCCGGCGCGGCTTCGGCCCGGTCTACGGATTTCTGTTCGGATGGACGCATTCGATCGTGGGACGCCCCAGTTCCCTGGCGTCCATCTCGGCGGGCATGATGCGGTTTCTCAGTTTCCTTTTTCCAATTGTCGCGGTGCCTCTTTTCACCGTGCATATCGCGATTCCCGGGCTCACCGGCTGGATCAAGCCGTACGATTTTGTTTTCACTTGGGCGCAGCCGCTGGCCGTGGTGTGGCTGCTGACGATGACCGGTGTGAATTATCTCGGCGTTCGGCTGGGCGGCGCGGTACAGGTGTTCTTGACCTCCATCAAGATCATGTCGGTGGCGATCGTGATCGGCGTGGCGTTTTTTTCACCGGCACCCGCGGCGCGCGCGCCCGATCCGTTTTGGCCTGCGGCGGGCATGGGAGGAGCCGCAATCTTCAGCGCGTTTCTGGCCACGCTGGCCGCCGCGCTTTGGGCTTATGACGGTTGGGAAGATTTGAATCTGGTCGGGTCGGAGGTAAAAGATCCGCAGAAAAATTTCCCGCGCGCCCTGGTCGGCGGGGTCGGATTTGTCGCCGTGGTTTATCTGCTGTTCAGCGCGGCTTGTTTGAAAGTACTGCCGTTCGAAAGCGTGGCGGCATCACAGCACATCGCGTCCGATGTTGTGGAGCACATTAAGGGTGGCACCGCGGCGGCTTGGATCACGCTCGCGATGGTCATCTCCGCGCTGGGTTCCATGAACTCGTCGGTGCTGAGCGGCGCGCGCGTCGGCTACGCCATGGCCCGCGACGGAATATTTTTCAAGATTGTTGATGGCATCCACCCGAAATTCCGAACGCCCGGACGCTCGCTCCTCTTTCAGGGTGTGCTCGCAAGCCTGATGGCGCTTACGGGAACGTTCGAAGAGCTGACCAATCTTTTTATTTTTGCCGGCTGGATCTTTTATGGTTTCGCCGTGGTTGCGCTCTTTCGCATGCGCAAGACCGAGCCCGATTTGCCGCGCCCTTATCGCTGCTGGGGCTACCCCTGGGTCCCCGGCCTCTTCGTGGCAGGAGCTCTGGCGCTGACGGTAAATATCTGGATCGAGCGCCCAGGCCGCTCGTCAATTGGCTTGCTGCTGATTCTTGCGGGACTGCCTTTTTACAAGTGGTGGGTGAGAAAGGCAGCGACAACCTGAAGAATGTCATGCGACATGCATACATTTTCTTTCCCGCGGCAGTGTTATTGAAAGACATTGTCGCCACGATGGTTGTGCTCTCAAACGAACCTGGAATCAGCGCTGAAAACGTGCACCACTATCACCTGGCTCTTTTTCCTGGAGGGCTTCTCTCTGGAGGGGCTGGTTGGGCCTGGTTATTCAATACTTGCGTGAGCGTGGTGATTGCCTTGCTGGTGTCAAATACAACCAGAATCCCCAATCGTCCCTCCACGAGGAAATTGGGAAACTAGACGGAGGCGGCGCGGGCCGCCGGCTTGTTCGTGAGGATCGGCAGGATAGCAGCTTCGGATTCGTGGCTCACCTCAATGGCGGGGTGGAAGAGTTTGGCGAGGGCTTCGATACCGGTAATGAGACGCGGGCCGGGGCGCGAGAAGTAGCTATTCGCTTCCAGCGCGTAGACGCACCCGTTGCGGACGGCGGGGATGGTGTTCCACTGCTCGGGAAAATCCATCGAGCGATACTCGTCGCGGGCTTGTTCGGCGCCGTAGCCGCACGGCGCAATGAGCAGGATTTCCGGCGCGGCGGCAATCACGTCGTCCATGGTGATGCGGAAGGACGGCGTGCGTACGCTGCCGAAGACGTCTTCGCCCCCGGCACGGTGGATCATTTCCGGAACCCAGTGGCCGCCGACGTAGAACGGTTGCAGCCACTCGAGGAAGGCCACGCGAGGACGACCCGCCGATTGCGGCAACTGCTGCTCCAACGCGCCGAGACGCGCCCCGATCTGCATCACCAATGCTTCCGCCTGCGGACCGCGGCAGGATTCTTCTCCCACCCAAAGGATGTCGCGCCACACGTCGCCCAAATCCTGCGGATTGAGGCAAAGAACTTCGGGGCGCCGGTCGAATCGCGCGAGCGCCGTAGCGAGATCATCCGGAGAAGCGGCGCAGACGTGGCACAGGTCCTGGGTAATGATCAGGTCCGGGGCCAGCGCCTCCAGCACTTCGGCATCGACGGCGTACAAACTTTCGCCACGGTGAACGTACTCGCGAACGAGAGCGTCGATTTCCGCAGGCGAAGCATCGTGCGGCATGCGCGAATGAATGACCACCGGCTTCGTGCGGGTGCGCGGTGGAAAATCGCACTCGTGGCTGACACCCACTACTTCGCGGTCCAAGCCCAGCGCGAACAGAATCTCCGTGGCCGACGGTAGCAGCGACACGATGCGCATAACGAACGCAACTCTAACACAATTCTGTAGAATGCTATTTGTAGAGAAAATATTTGCGGCGGATTTGCTCGAAGGCGGTTAGGCCGCTGGACCAGTTTGCAACGATTTTTTCAGGAGCTGCGCCTGCCTGCAATTGCTGAATCGTATCGGAGTTCCCGACCAGTTCGATCAGCTTCGAGACGTCAAACTGCTTCGGGTAGAGTTTCTGCAATATTGCGGCAATTTCCAATCCCATGCGCATCGCGCGCACCTTGGTGCGATCCGTGACCCGGATGGAAACGCCACCGCAGCGCTGGCCAGCGTACAGCCCTGCAATCGGGATGAACGGTTTTCCGGTAAATTGCAAGCCGGGAAGGTTGCGGGCGTTCAACGCCGCCGCTACCGCATCCCCGTCCAGCCACGGAGCCCCAAATTCCTCGAACGGTGCTTCCGTGCCGCGTCCGACGGAAACTCCTGCACTCTGGAGAATCTCGATCCCGGGATAAAGGATGGATCCCTTGATCGTGCGAAGATTCGGCGAGGGAGGAATCCACTTGCTGCCCGTGCTTTCGAAGAAATAATTGCGATGCCAGTTTTTCATGGAAATGACGTGCAGGTCTGCGCCGATGTGATTTTCGGCGTTGAAGAATTGCGCGAGTTCTCCGATCGTCAGCGCGTAGCGCACCGGCATCGGAAAGTAGGCCACAAAATTGGTCTTGTCCGCGTCGAGCATCGGCCCTTCGATAATTTCTCCGCCAAGCGGATTCGGCCTGTCGAGCACGAAGAATGGAATTTTTCGTTTCGCGGCTTCCTCCATGCAATACGCCATGGTGACCGTGTAGGTGTAAAACCGCACGCCCGCGTCCTGTATATCGAACACCAGCGCGTCGATGCCTTGCATCATCTCGTCCGTCGGCCGCACCGTCTCGCCATACAAGCTATGAACCAGCAGGCCGGTAGAAGGATCTTTCGAGGAAGAAATTCTTTCATTGTTTCGCCCGGCAAGTCCGTGTTCCGGGCTGAATAAAGCCACCAGCTGCACGGAAGGCGCATGCGACAATACTTCGATGGTGCTGCGCCCTTGCGAATCGAGGCCGGTGTGATTGGTGATGAGGCCGACGCGTTTGCCTCGAAGAGGCGCGAATTTCTGCGCTTCGAGAACATCGAGACCGGTCTGCACACGCGCCGCGTGACGGGAATGTTTCGATGCAGCGTGCGCCAACGCAGGTCCCAGCGAAAGAAGCACGACAATGATCGTGAAATGGATAAAAATGATGTGCGCGCGCTTGAGTCCAGTCAAAGGGTTCCCCGCTATTGAAACCATACAATGATATTCTGGAACGCGCTGGCCGAAGCCGCGTTGAGAGCACCATGTGCGTGTGCTATGTATAAATACAGACAACTGGCGGCCGCTGGGGGATTCTAATTGATGGAAGGACGCCGCGTCCGCTTTTTGCTCCTGGTTCCCGTCTCAATCGTTCTCCTTATGGCCTATAACGCACGCAGCCAGAGCCGCAGCACTTCAGTAAAAAAAACCGCCGCCACGGAAGGCGCAGTTCCCGCAAAGAGCGGGGCAAAGAAATTGTCGCCCGCCGCGAATGGCTGGGTTGAATCCACGCTGCGCAAAATGACCGTGGACGAAAAAATTGGGCAGCTTCTTTTCACCACCTATCACGGAAGTTTGACGGCCACGGACACGGCGGCTTACCAGCAGATTATGCACGATGTGACCGATCTCCACGTGGGAGGTTTCATCAATATTACGCAGGGATCGCCGCTGGGAATCGTGAAGAGTCAGGCTTATCCCACGGCAGTGTTGAACAACCAGCTCCAGGCCAAGTCAAAGTTGCCGCTGCTGATTGGCGCGGATTTCGAGCGTGGCACGGCCATGCGGCTGGATGAAGGCACATCTTTTCCAACGGCGATGGCACTCGCAGCAGGCGGTGATGTAAAAGACGCCTACGCCATGGGCAAAACCACGGCGCTCGAAGCGCGTGCCGTCGGAGTTCATTGGATCTATGCGCCGGACGCCGACGTAAACAACAATCCCGGAAATCCGATCATCAACACGCGATCCTTCGGTGAAAACCCGGAGCGCGTTGCGGAATTCGTCAGCGCGTTTGTGCTTGGCGTGCAGGAAAATGGCGGACTGGCGACAGCCAAACATTTTCCAGGCCATGGCGATACGGCCGCCGACTCGCACATTGATCTCCCAGTGATTCGCGCGGACCGCACGCGCCTTGATGCCCTCGAGCTTATTCCTTTCCGCGCTGCCATCTCCACGCAGGTCGAGAGCATCATGACCGGGCATCTGAATGTTCCTGCTCTCGAGCCCGATCCCCATACGCCTGCCACGCTTTCGCACAACATCCTCACCGATCTGTTGCGCAATCAACTTGGGTATCAGGGCCTCATCGTTACCGACGCCATGGATATGGGCGGGATCACGGTGCGTTATGCACCGGGAGAAGCGGCGGTGCGCGCGGTTGTCGCAGGAGTGGACGCGGTGCTGATGCCGCCGGTTCCGGATGCAGCTTTCGAAGCGTTGCAAGCGGCCGTGAAGTCTGGACGCATTTCGAAAGAGCGTCTCGATGCTTCGGTGCGGCGGATTCTTCAAGCGAAAGCGCGGCTTGGCCTGAACACCAGCCGGCTGGTCGATGTGAATGCGATCAATCAGAAATTCGGAAGCGCTGCGTGGCAGAAAGAAGCGCAGGAAATTTCGGATCGTGGCGTGACGCTGCTGCGCGACACGCCACACCGCTTGCCGCTGGATGCAACGAAGCCGGCGCGCGCTCTGTTGCTGGCTTTTTACGCTGATCCGGAACCTTATCCAGGCGAAGATTTGGAGCGCGAGTTGCGTTCGCGATTCGATTCCGTGACCACGCTGCGGGCGGACACGCGGTTTGTGAATGCTTCCACACTGAAATTGCCGCCGCCGGAAAATTACGACGTCGCGATTCTGGCGCTGTTTGTGCGCGTTAGCGACCGCAAAGGAAATGTGGATGTGCCGGCGGAGCAGGCGGTGCTGGCGGAGCAGATTTACAAAACGGGCAAGCCGGTGGTCACGTTGGGATTCGGGAGTCCGTATTTGATTGAACGGTTTCCGCAAGCGGAGACGTGGCTGGCGGCGTTTGGAATCAGCGAAGTCGCGCAGATTTCGGTGGCGCGCGCGCTGTTTGGACAAATTCCAGTGAACGGCCATTTGCCCGTCACGATTCCGGGAGTGAATTTGAAGGCGGGATTTGGAATTGAATTGCCGGCGAATCCGATGACCGTTCAGCCGATGGAGGTGCGCGGCGAAGCGCAACTGCAGCCGGCTTACGATGTGATCGAGAAGGCGATTGCGGACAAGGCGTTTCCGGGAGCGACGCTGGCGGTCGGTTATCGCGGGAAAGTGGCGATCCATGCGTTTGGGAAATTGAGTTACGACGCGAAGGCCGCGGCGACGGTGCCCGCGACGGTGTATGACATCGCGTCGCTGACGAAAGTAGTTGCGACGACGACGCTGGTGGCGAAATTGACGGAAGGCGACTTCGCGGTGCCACTCGATTTGGATGCGAAGGTCGAGCGGTATTTGCCGGAGTGGGCGGGCGGGCCGAACGCGGAGTGGCGGCACAGAGTTACG
>JBGQDD010000163.1:0-7315 GCA_041495665.1 Candidatus Acidiferrum sp. | reverse complement strand
GCTGATCATCCCCGCGACGCAGCCGCAATCAGAAATCAAGCGCCGCCTGGTGAGTTATCGCGTGCGACGCGGCGACACGTTCCTGGGGATCGCCGACCGCTTCAACGTGAGTGCGGACGACTTGCGCAAATGGAATCACTTGAAGGCCAACAAGGTGGGCCGCGGCATGGCGCTGCGCATCTACACGCTCGGCGGGGCTCCCGAGACTGCGCCGGCGCGGGCGCGATCCAAGTCAAAGAAGAAATCCGCGCACCCCGCGGTGGGCGGCGCGTCAGCCGGAGCAGCCGCACCAAACCACAATTAAGTCTTTTTCTATGAATAGATTACGGGCGGACAAGGATGTCGATGGCTCTCCTGCCAAGGTTTGCTCTCGACCTGCTCCCGGCAACCCTGGCAGCCCCTTGCAGGGAATTCCGTAGAATGCTTGACAACGCCGGGCGAGTACGGTAACAACGGCTCAAGGGCGCAGTGGAGTTTTAGGCAGTTCCGGCCAGAACAGCGACCCGTGGACCCCCTTTGCAAATGGGGGCCAAAGATTCCCCCAGGGGAGGATGGAATGGACATCGAGAAGAAAAATTTCGAGGACGAAAACCAGCTGTCACGGCTGGAAGACGAGGAATTGGCCGGCGAAGCGGAAGAGATCGTCGAAACCGAGGAAGAGGAGCTGGTAATCGTCGGCGAGGAGCCCGAGGAAGAAGCGCCCGCGCCAAGGCCTGCGCCCAAACCGGCGGCGAAGAAGGCCAAGAAAGCGGCGAAGAAGAAGGCCAAGAAAGCGAAGCCGAAGAAGAAGGCCGCCAAGAAGAAAGCGAAAAAGGCGGCGAAGAAGAAGAGGCGGTAAGTCTTTTTCAAAAACCAGAGATCCGCGTGAGGAAAAGGCCGGAGCCATCGTTCCGGCTTTTTCTTTTTGCGGAATGGCGCCTCCCAGAGTGGAATTCCAAAAGCCTGGTTTGCTTCCCAACTTGAACACCGCGCTTCTCGATTCAGGAACCGAGCTACCGGGTGGAGCGTGGAGCTTGCCGGAAGCAGCAAGTACCATTAGCATGACCTCGTATGTTGCGGGCCTTGGAACAGATACGCCGGATGCGGGGTGGCGCGCAGTCTCACCTGATGCGCTGCGACGACGGCTACTACTACGTCGTGAAGTTCCAAAATAATCCTCAACATCGGCGCATCCTGGTCAATGAACTGCTTGGAACCAGGCTGGCGGCGCGCCTCGGTCTGCCCACGGTTCCGGTGGAGATTGTCGCCGTCTCCGAAGAGTTGGTCCGGCTGACCCCGGAACTAGCCGTGGAGCTGCCGCGCGCGCGGATTCCCTGCCAGCCCGGGCTGCAGTTCGGCTCCCGCTATCCCGGAGATCCGCGGCAGCTCACGTTGCATGATTTTCTTCCCGACGAGCAGTTGCGCGAGGTGGAAAACCTGCACGACTTCGCCGGGATGCTGGTCTTCGACAAGTGGACGTGCAACACCAACGGCCGGCAGACAGTTTTTTTCAGCGAACAGGGCAAAGCTGCGGAGCAGCCGGTGACGCGCTACAAGGCCAAGATGATCGACCAGGGCTTTTGCTTTAATGCCGGGGAATGGAATTTTCCTGACGCGCCGCTGCGCGGTCTTTACGCGCGCAACCGCGTCTACCAGGGCGTGACGGGAATGGAGTCCTTCGCGCCGTGGCTGGAGCGCCTCGAAAAACAGCTGACCGAGCGCACCCTGGATGAAATCACCCGGTCGATTCCGCCGGAGTGGTACGCCGACGATTACGACGCGCTGCTGCGGCTCCTCGAACAACTGCACCGCCGCCGCCGCCGCGTGCCGGACCTGATTCTGGAGGCCAAGAGATGCAATCGCCAGCCGTTTCCGAACTGGACGTGAATCATGAATGAACACTCTGCCGAATCGCTGGGTGCCGGGACATCGCCGGGAGAAAGAGCCTGCGCCTACCGCATCCTCCGTTACACACCGAATCTCGTGCGCGACGAGTGGGTGAACATCGGCGTTCTGCTCTTCGAACCCAAAAGCGGCGAACGCCGGTTGCGCCTGATCGAAGAACAGGACGAGTTCCACCGCGTCCGGCGGTTACATCCTCAGGCTGATGAAACTTTGCTGCGCGCGCTCCGCGATGATTTGGAAGACCGTTTTCAATCCGCGTCTGCTAACGGTTGGAATGGCGGCAGCGGCGACTGGCAGCAACTCCTCGGCAAGTGGGACGATACTTTGTCCAATGCGCTGCAACTGGCCCCGCAAAAAGGTGTCTTTGCCGCCGACCTCGATGCCGAACTGGAGCGCCTCTACGCCGACCACGTCGCCCCGCAGCGCGCACCGAGCCGCGTCGGGGCGCCCGGAAGCCGCGCCCAAATGCGCTCGTACTGCGCGCAGGTTTTTCGGCAAGCCCGCTTGTGGGACCGCATCGAAAAATCCGTTCGCGCGTCTGAGTTTACTTTCCCCGGCGACCCCATGCGCCTGGACTACAGCTACCGGCGCAACGGAACGCGCGGTTTCGTGCAGAATCTTTCCGTCACCCGCGCGCCCGCCGATGCCAAGCTCTACGCCTACACGGCGGAGCGCATCACCGCCAAGGCCTCGCTGAAAACCGAATACGTCGCCGTCACCGATGTGGCCCTGAACGCCGGGAATGACCGTCACCGTTTCGTTCGCGACACGCTGCGCGACGCCGGCATCGAGCCCATCGCGATGGAAGGATTTGCGGTGTGGGTCGCCAAGCTGAAACCCATGATGCAGTAGTCAGCCTACAGTTCTAGGTTGTAAGTAAAGACGAATCGGGCGAAAGCGCGGCTGGGATGCCGCTACTCTCTCAAGCTCTCGCCCATCGATCGAAGTTTCCGGCTTGGCCGGAAAGGATACTGATAGCACGCTGCGCGGCAACCCGTGGGTAGCCGGAAAGGAGCAGCTTCAACTCGAAGCTCGCAAGAAAACTAAAGCCCGGCAAACATCGCCGGGCTTTAGTTTTTACTTAGGACTTGAAACTTAGAACTTATAACTGAGAAACTACAGCACCGGCTCCGACCAGTTTTCCAGCGTCTCCCTGACCTTGTGTAGGAACTGGTGGGCGATCGCGCCGTCCACCACGCGGTGGTCGTAGCTGAGCGTCACGTAGCACATCGAGCGGATGGCGATCGAGTCGTTGATGACCACCGGGCGCTTCTCGATGGCGCCCAGGCCCAGGATGCCCACGTTGGGCTGGCTGATAACCGGCAGGCCGAACAAGCCGCCAAAGACGCCCGGGTTGGTGATGGAGAAGGTGCCCTCCTGCACTTCCTCGGGCTTCAGCTTTTTCGAGCGAGCGCGTTCCGCGAGGTCGTTCATGGTGCGCTGGATGCCGAGAATGTTTTTTTCGTCGGCGTTTTTCACTACCGGCACGAGCAGGCCCCAATCGAGCGCCACGGCGATCCCGATGTTGATCTCCTTGTGGAATACGACGTTGGTTCCGTCGAGCGAGGCGTTCAGCGTGGGAAACGCGCGCAGCCCCGCAGCCGCGGCCTTCACAAAGAAGGGCATGAACGTCAGCTTGGTCTGGTAGCGCTTTTCGAACTCGTCCTTGGACTTCGCGCGCAGCGCGGCCACCTTGGTCATGTCGATTTCATCGACGGAGTACACGTGCGCGGAAACACGCTTGGACGCCACCATGTGCTCGGCGATGCGCTGGCGCATGGAGCTCATCGGCTGCACTTCGTAATTGCCGAAGTACATCTTTTCGCGCGGCACTGCGGTTTCGAGCGCTACGTGTGCTTGAGCGCCGGAAACGCCCGGTGGCGCGGGAGCGGCCGCCGGAAGTAGCGCCGGTCGTGAAGCCGCGGCTGAAGTGGAAGCAGCGGGCGCCGCCGCAGCCTGCGCGCCACCGCCCGCGATCACCGCCTCAATGTCCTGCTTGCTGATTCGCCCGCCCGCGCCCGTACCGGCCACGGTCGAAAGGTCGATGCCATGCTCTGTGGCCATACGGCGCACGAGCGGCGAACTGTGAATCCGCTCGCCCGTGGAACCCAGGGAAGCAGGAGCAGCGGACCTCGTCGCTGCCGGGGCTGGAGCAGCGGCGGCAGGGGCCTTTGGGGGAGCGGGCGCAGCCGCATTCGCAGGCGCTGGCGCCGCGGCCGTGGAGCCCGCCGCATCAATGACGCCGACAACCGTTTGAATCGGCACGGTCTGCCCTTCGCCGACCTTGATTTCCTTCAGCACTCCCGCCGACGGCGAGGGAATTTCCGCGTCCACTTTGTCCGTGGAAATCTCGAATAGCGGCTCGTCGCGTTCCACCTTGTCGCCCGGCTTCTTCAGCCACTTGGTGATCGTGCCTTCGAAAATACTTTCCCCCATCTGGGGCATTACGATATCAATGGCCATGATCCACTCCTCCGCTGCAATCCCAAATCAAAAATTATAGCTTACGAAGCTTCTTTGATGTCCGTTCGCTCACGCCTTTATCGCGTAGCTCCGCTCAAACCAATAAGAATGCATTCGGCGTAGAAACTTCTCCGACAGCGAGAAGCCCGAAGCTGACCCAATCACGGAATCAATCCCGCAGCGCGGACACAAGGCAGTATTGTCTTTGCCGATCCAATCTCGTATCTCGCCGGGGGCAAATGTTTGAAGGCAATAAAAGCACCCGCACCGCTCACTTTTTTCAATCTCGTTTCGATGCCGCGCTGCATGAGTATGCGCACGAACATAGCCAGGTCCGACAGCCTTCAGCAGGCGCGTGACCAACATTCGTATCCTAATGTGAAGCGGCCAGTCGTTCACGGTTTTGCTCGTCAATATCGCGCCAGTTCCTTCGCGGCGGAAAAAATCTTTTTCGCGTTAGGCAGAAAATATTCTTCCAGCGTCGGCGCGTACGGCACCGGCGTATCCAGCGAGGTCACGCGCATCAGCGGCCCGTCCAGATCGCCAAAGGCTTTCTCGAACAGAATCGCGGCGATTTCACCGGCGATCCCGCCGGTCCTGGTGTCTTCGTGCACGACCAGGCATCTGTTGGTCTTTTTCACCGAATTCAAAATCGTCTCTTCATCCAGCGGCAGCAGCGTGCGCAAATCGATCACTTCCGCCTCGATCCCTTCCTTCGCCAGGGCCTCGGCCGCCTCCAGCGAAGTATGCATCATCGCCGCGTACGAAATAATCGTCAGGTGTTTTCCCTCGCGGCGCACCACCGCTTTGCCGATCGGCACGGTGTAGTCTTCAGCGGGAACCTCTCCCTTGATGCGGCGGTAGAGAAACTTGTGTTCGAAGAAGAGCACCGGGTTATTGTCCCGCACCGCGGCCTTCAGCAAACCCTTGGCATCGTAGGGCGTCGAGGGATAGATGACCTTCAGCCCCGGCGTGTGCACGAAATACATCTCCGGATTCGCGGAGTGGAACGGCCCGCCATGCACGCCGCCTCCGGACGGCCCGCGCACCACCAGCGGCGCCGGGGCATTCCACAGGTAATGTCCCTTGGCCACGAAATTCGTGATTTGGTTGAACGCGCACGCAATAAAATCGATGAATTGCATTTCCACAATCGGCCGCAGACCCAGGTAGCTCATCCCGCAGGCTGCGCCTATGATGGCGCTCTCACTGATCGGCGTGTCGATCACGCGCTCCCAGCCAAAGCGCTCCAGCAAACCTTCGCTGGTCTTGAACGCCCCACCGTACACGCCAACGTCTTCGCCGATCAGCACGACCGCCGGGTCTCGCTCCATCTCCTCGAACATCGCCTGCTTGATGGCTTCGAGAAAGGTGACTTGCGTTCCGTTCGACGCGCTGCCATTCGTTCCGGGCCCATTTATCTTGGCCATGGCTATCTCCGCGCCTTTCTCGAAGCGCTCGCCGGGGCGGCCTTCACGGATTTCTTTTGCGCCACTTTCGCCGGCGCCTTCACCGCGGGCTTGCCCGCCTCAGCGGGTTTCGTCTCTGCAAGCTGTGTTTCGCCGAAGTGAATCGGCGCGTTCGCTCCGCCGGAGCCCTTGCCCGATCCAAATCCCGGAACCGTCCAAACCGCCTTGACGCTCGATCGCGGCGGCGTCACCTCCGCGATCGGCCGCTCCCACTTCGCCCGGATCTTGTGGCAATCGTCGCCGGTGCAGTAGACGCCCGTCTCCGCAAATTCCGGCGGCGGCATCGGCGAATTCTCCGCGAAGTCCCGTTCCTTGGCGAGCAGGGTGTTGATCTTTTCCTCGATCTCCTTCTTGCCTTTGGAATCGAGGAGTTTTTCGCTCGACAAAAACTTTTCGTACAGCGCGATGGGGTCGCGCGCTTCCCAATACGCGCGCATCTCCTTCGGCACGTACTCGGCCGCGTCGTGCTGCGCATGGCCCTGGCGGCGGAAGGTCTTGGCTTCGATCAAAATTGGTCCCTCGCCCGCCCGCGCGCGCTCCACTGCTTCTTTCGCCGTCGAGTAGACTGCCACGACGTCGTTGCCGTCCACGATGTAACTGTCGATACCGTAGGCCTTCGCGCGGTCCGCCAAATTCTCCAGCGGCACCTGCTTGCGCACCGGCGTCGAATACGCCCACAGATTATTCTCCAGAATCAAAACAAACGGCGCCTTCTGAACGGCCGCAAAATTCAGCCCTTCGTGAAACACGCCGGTCGAGCTGCCGCCGTCCCCGATCCAGGTCATGGCTACGATCTTTTGGCCAAGATAACGCCCCGCCATCGCCACGCCGGCCATCACCGGAATCAAATCGCCCAGCATGGAAATCGGCGAAACGATGTGCAGATCGTCCAGATCCCCGAAGTGGCTGGTGCCGTCCTTGCCCTTGGTCGGCGAATCGTACTTCGCCATGTGCTGCATGAAAATGTCGCGCGGCGCAACGCCCTTCACCAGCAGCGCCCCGATGTTCCGGATCATCGGCGCCAGCCAGTCCTTTTTCTCCAGCGCGTACGCCGTGCCCACGGAAATCGCTTCCTGGCCCAGACTGGAGTAAAGCCCTCCGACAACTTTGTTCTGCCGGAACAGCTTCACCATCATGTCTTCGACGGCGCGGTTCAGCCGCATGTAGTAGTACAAATCCAGATACTGCTGCCGCGTCAATTCCTTCTTCATCCCCTGCTCCAATTCCTATGCGGAAATCGTGACGGCCTGCTCGGCGTGCTCCAGCTTCTCCAGCAGTTCTTTCTTCGATGCTTCCTTCATCTCCAGCCCGAGCAATTCTCCCAGATGTTTAGCGATCCGCGGCGCGACTTCCTTTTCCTCGACGTTACGCCCCAGCAATTTCTCCAGCGACGTGGCTTTCCGATCCGCAATCCCGCACGGCACGATCAACTCGAAATTCCGTAAATCCGTCGACACGTTACACGCAAACCCGTGCGAAGTAACCCAGCGGCTGACGCG
>JBGQDD010000162.1:0-7329 GCA_041495665.1 Candidatus Acidiferrum sp. | reverse complement strand
GTCCCTTTAGAATCAACACTTATAAAAGTGTATCAAAACAAAGGACTTTAACTCCCTTTAGAATGAACACTTATGAAAAACAGGCCGGGTGGGGGGAGGTACGGTCAACTGGCAGCCGTCGATTTTTCCTCCGCGAATTTCTGTGCCCTCTGCGTCTCCGCGTTGTCTTTTCTCCCTTTGCGCGGTTGCAGCGAGCCTGGTTTGATCATCTCAAGATAGCCGAAATCGTGCTTTCCCCTATCAGTGCTGAAACTGCTTCTATATCCGGAGCCAGCGACCGATCATTGGTGACCTTTACCGATTTCGCCCGCACCGTCTCATGCGCTTTCTTTGCCAGCGTTCCCGTCTGCAGCGGCGCCAGCAAGTCGATCCCCTGGCACGCACATAGCAGTTCGATCGCGATCGTGTACCGCAAATTGACTAGCATGCGCCCCAGCCGCCGCGACCCGCTCATGCCCATCGAGACATAATCTTCCTGATTGCCGCTCGTGGAAATGGAATCCACGGAGTGCGGCGTGGATAGGGCCTTGTTCTCGCTCGTGAGCGCCGCTGCCGTCACCTGCGCGATCATGAACCCGGAATTCAGCCCCGGCTCCGGCGTCAGGAACGCCGGCAGCATGCTCGTCAGCGGATTCGTCATCTGCTCGATCCGCCGCTCGACGATCCCCCCGAGCGTCGCAATCGCGATCGCCGCTTGATCCGCCGCCATCGCCAGCGGCTGTCCGTGAAAATTTCCCCCGCTGATGATGTCGCCGTTGTTTGCGTCGCGCACAAAAACCAGCGGATTATCCGTCGCGCTATTTAGCTCGACTGCCGCCATTTCCCGCGCCTGCCCCAGCGAATCCCGCACTGCGCCGTGTACCTGCGGCGTGCAACGCAGGCTGTAGGCATCCTGCACGCGCGCGTCTTTTTCAGAGGAACGATGCGACTCGCGAATCTGGCTGCCCTCATTCAGGGCCGCGAGATTCCGCGCCGTCGCCGCCGCTCCCGCATACGCGCGCGCATGCATGATCCGCGCATCGAAAGCGCCGGGACTCCCGCGCAGTGCATCCAGCGAAAGGGCAGCGGCCACATCCGCGGTGTCCACAAGAATGTCCGCTTCGTGCAGCGCTAAGCTCAGCAGCGCCAGCATCCCCTGCGTCCCATTCAGAAGCGACAGGCCTTCCTTAGCTTCCAGCGCAATCGGGGTGATCCCCGCGCGCTTCAGGGCTTCGCCGCCGGACAATACTTCTCCACGGAACGCCGCGCGGCCCTCGCCAATCACCACTTGCGCCAGATGCGCCAGTGGCGCGAGGTCGCCCGAAGCGCCCACGGAACCTTGCGAAGGAATCACCGGATGCACCTTGGCGTTCAGCATCTGGCAAAGCGTTTCGACCACCCGTGGCCGCACGCCGCTCAAGCCTTTCGCCAAGGCGTTCGCGCGCAGCAGCATCATCGCCCGCGTCTCCGCTTCGCTCAACGGTGCGCCGACGCCGCACGAGTGCGATCGCACCAGATTCACTTGTAGTTGCCGCACCTGCTCCGTGGAGATGCGCACCGAAGCGAGCTTCCCGAAGCCCGTATTGATCCCGTACGCCGTGGCCCCCGACGCCACCAGGCGTTCGACCACCGCGCGCGAAGCAGTCATGCGCTCGATCGCCGAAGCCGTCAATTGGACTTGTTCGCCGCGCAGCGCGACATCGTAGAGTTGCGAAAAAGTTAGATCGTTTCCGCTAAGCGTGACGCTCATGCTTTACTCCGGTCGGGTTGTGGCGCGACGATGGAACTAAACACGCTGTGGTATTTCTTCGGCAGCATTTTCGGGCGCCCGTTGCTGCCGCAAATCACGTGCGTCGTTTCCCCGTTGGCCAGGACTTTTCCGTCTGCGTCGCGAATGACCTCGTAGGAAAACTTGACGATGCGATTCCGCGATTCCGCGATGCGCGTTCTGATGCGCAGGATCTCATCGTACATCGCCGAATAATGATACCGGCAGTGCGCATCAGCAACCACGATGCGGCAGTCGTCTTCGGTTTCCATGCGCTTGTACTCGAAGCCCAGCGCGCGCATCAGTTCGACGCGGCCGACCTCGAACCAGATCAGATAATTCGCGTGATAGACCACGCCCATCTGGTCGGTCTCGGCGTAACGAACCCGTACGATCGCATCGTGAAATTCAATCGTTCGCATATTCGCTATTTTTCCGGCTCGCCCTGCCACACCGGTTTGCGTTTCTCCAGGAACGAGGCGAGCCCTTCCTTAAAGTCCGGCGTGCAGCGAATCCGTGCGTTTTCCGATATCGCGCGCTCCAGGTCGGCGTCCACGCTGGCCGCCGCCGCCGAAATCAGCAGATGTTTCGCACGCGTCAAGCTGCTCGGGCTTGAAGCGATCAAGGTTTCGGCGAGTTCTTTGGCTCGATCCATCAGCTTCTCAGCCGGCACAATCTCATTGATCAGCCCCATTTCTTTGGCTTCCACCGCTCCTATGATTCGCCCCGTAAGTAGGAGATCGCGGGTCCTTTTTTCGCCGATCTGCCGCGAAAGAAAAACCGAGACGATCGCCGGCAAAAATCCGATCTTCACTTCCGTGTAGCCGAACTTCGCTTCCGGAACCGCCAGAGTGAAGTCGCATAGCGTGGCAATGCCGCAGCCGCCGGCCAGCGCCGCGCCATTCACCGCCGCGATCAGCGGTTTGGAAAAACTCCAGATGCGCCGGAACATTTTCGCCATTCGCCGCGAATCTTCCTGATTTTCCGTGGGCGATTGCTGCGCGATTGCCGCGAGCATCTCCAGGTCCATGCCCGCGCTGAACGCTTTTCCGCTTCCCGTCAGGATTCCCACGCGCGCATGGCTTCTCTCGATCTCGTCCAGTGCTGACTGCAGCTCGGAGATCATCGCTGCCGAGATGGCGTTTCTCTTGTCCGGGCGGTTCAGCGTGAGCGTCGCCAGGTTTCCAGATATGTCCAGAAGAAGAGTTTGATACATCGCAACAATCTCCCTCGACGAGCACTACAACTCTTGTAGTGGCGCAGCATGCTGCGCCACTACTCGGCACGAAGGCTCGGTCCGAGTGATTCTAGTTCACAAGCGGGGCATGCGCATACTTCGCGCGAATTTCATTGGTCATTTCCAACACCTTCGTCAGCCGCGCTGAATCAATACCCGGATCGGCGCCCGCTTTTCGCAGCGCGGCAAGAATATCTTCCGTCGCGATGTTGCCGACCAGATTGTCTCCTGCAAAGGGGCAGCCGCCAAGTCCGGTCAGCGCGCCGTCGAACCGCCGGCATCCTGCTTCGTAGGCCGCGAGAATCTTTTCTTCCGCATTTTCCGGCCGGCTATGCAGGTGGACTCCCAGCTCGATGCCCGCGACGTGATCCTTCACGCCGCGGTACAAATCGCCGATGAGTCCCGGCGGCGCGTTGCCCACCGTGTCCGCCAGCGAAACCGTTCGCACGCGAATATCCTTCAGCCACTCCAAAACATCGCCCACGATTTCCGGGCCCCACGGCTCGTCGTACGGATTCCCAAACGCCATCGAAATATAAATCACCAGTCCGCGATTCGCCGCCGCCGTTTCTTTCCGCAACTTTTCGACAAGCAAGCGTGATTCGTCCCGCGTCATGTTGGCATTCGCTCGCCGAAAATACGCCGAAATCGAATACGGATACCCGATCGTGGTGACTCCCGGCGTAGCCACAGCCCTCTCCAATCCTTTTTCATTCACGACAATCCCAATAATCTCGGGAAGTTCCACACCGGAGGGAAGGGAAGCGTTCAGTTTCGCCATAACCTCTTCACTATCCGCCATCTGCTTCACATGTTTCGGCGAAACAAAACTTACCGCGTCAATGTGCTTGAACCCCGCAAGCACAAGCTCTTTCAAATATTCCGCTTTGTATTCTGTCGGGATGAGATCCGGCAATCCCTGCCAAGCGTCCCGCGGGCACTCGATAAGCTTCACCGTGTCCATGCGTCTCCAAAAAGCTGAAGAGGTTGAAAGTTCAAAGTTGAAAGTTGAAGGGAAAGAAAGAAACAATTTGTCATTTTAGACTTTCGACTTTCTCGCGCAAGCCGTGGAGCATTCGAGCAAGTTCAGCGACGTCTTTGAAAGCAGCAGTGGCCATATTAGGTGTAAAGTAGCCCAGGTCCCGGCTGACCATCAGCAAGTATTCGGTTTCAGCCAGCGAAGCCTCAGCAATGTTCAGAAAGCGTGCGTATTCCTGGCGGCCCACCCGTTTGGATCCTTCCGCAATATTGGTGGGGACGGAGAGTGCGGCCCTGCGTAGTTGGGAAAGCAAGCCATACCTTTCGGCAGTCGGAAAGCCTACGGTCATGCGATAGACAGTGAGCACCAGCGCGTGTCCTCGCTGCCAGACCTTTAATTCAGTGAATCTTTGCACGAATGCTCCGCCAGTAATGGAAGCATTATCTTCAAAGGAGTTCCACTTTCAACTTTTAACTTTCAACTTTTGACCCCTTCATGTCTGCAAAACTCCGGTTTTGAACTCGCGGATTTCGGAATTGAGCGCGGCGGATTCGAGCGCCCAAATCAAGGCGTCGCGGGTGTGGGCGGGGTCGATGATGGCGTCGACCCACAAGCGGGCGGCGGCGTAGCGCGGATCGGTTTGGTGTTCGAAAGTTGCGCGCACCGATTCGTACAATTCCTTCTTCACTTTTTCGTCGACTTTTTTGCCTTCGCGCTCTAGTTGCTTGAGCTTGATTTCGACCAGGGTGCTGGCTGCGGCGTCGCCGCTCATTACGGCGAAGCGCGCGGTGGGCCAGGCGAACATGAAGCGTGGGTCGTAGGCCTTGCCGCACATGGCGTAATTTCCGGCGCCGAAACTGCCGCCGCAAATTACCGTTATCTTTGGCACCACGCTGTTCGCCACGGCGTTAACCATTTTTGCGCCGGCGCGGATGATGCCGCTCCATTCCGCGTCTTTGCCGACCATGAAGCCGTTTACGTCGTGCAGAAAAACAAGCGGGATGCGGTTCTGGTTGCAGTCGAGAATGAAGCGCGCGGCTTTTTCGGCGGACTCGGTGTAAATCACGCCGCCAAATTCGATGCGCTTCTGGTCCGAGCCGCGCGCCAGCGTCTGTACGTGTTTTTTCTGGTTGGCGACAATCCCGACCGCCCAGCCGCCGATGCGCGCGTATCCGCAAAGCACAGTCTCGCCATATTCCGCGCGGTACTCTTCAAATTCGCTCGCATCCACCAAGCGGGCGATGATTTCCCGCATGTCGTACTGTTTGGCCGGATCGCTGGAAAAAATCCCGTAAATCTCTTCGCCGGAATAGAGCGGGTCGCGCGACTTCACATGGCTGAACGGTGAAACGTTTCGTGCTCCGATTTTGTCGACCAGCGCGCGAATCCGCTTGATGCATGCGTCATCATCCGGCTCGCGGAAGTCCACTGTGCCGCTGATCTGCGCGTGCATTTTCGCGCCGCCGAGATCTTCCGCTGAGGTTTTCTGTCCAATCGCGGCCTGCACCAGCGCGGGGCCCGCCAAAAATAATCCTGAGCCTTCGGTCATCAAAATGTGGTCGCACATCACCGGAAGATACGCGCCTCCCGCCACGCACATGCCCATGATCGCGGTGATCTGTGGAATGCCCATCGCGGACATAACGGCGTTGTTGCGGAAAACACGCCCGAAATCATCCGTATCCGGAAAAACATCTTCCTGCAAGGGCAGAAATACTCCGGCGGAATCGACGAGATAAATTGTGGGAATTCTGTTCTCGATGGCGATGTTTTGCGCGCGAATCACTTTCTTCGCGGTCATCGGGAAAAACGCACCGGCCTTCACGGTCGCGTCGTTCGCGATCACCATGAAAGTGCGGCCGCAAATTTTCGCGAGGCCGGTTACCGTTCCCGCGCTGGGCGCGCCGCCCCACTCCTCGTACATTTCGAATGCGGCGTAGGTGCCGAGTTCGAAGAGCTGCGAACCCGGATCGATCAGCTTGGTAATGCGCTCGCGCGCGGTCAGGCGGCCTTTCTTGTGCTGCGCGTTGATGGCCCTGGCCCCGCCACCCTGAAAAATCTGCTCTTCCTCGTTCTTGATTTTTGTCAGCAAATCAACGATGCGGCGGGCGTTCTTTTCGAATTCGGGAGACTTGCGATTGGCACTTGTTTTCAGAACGGAATCTGACACGCGAAGACCTCACGCACGAACGATCTTTGAGAAAGCACCAGTAAATATTCAGCCAGGCAAACCAAGTGTGACAGTATACGAGTTTTGGCTCTGGTTGTGCGAACCGCCTTGTGACCGGTGATGGACGCGTGTGGCGGACTCGTGGCCTTGACGTGCCATCTTTGTGCGCGGTCTAATGGCTGGCCTATCGTTCCCACGGCCTCGCTGAAGGAGATAGTGAATGATCAAGATCAGTGTGCTCTACCCGAACCAGGAGGGCAGCAGATTCGACATCTCCTATTACTGCGACAAGCATATTCCGATGGTGCGGCGCTTATTGAGTCCGGCGCTAAAGGGAGTAGCCGTCGAGGAAGGCATCGCTGGCCAGGTTCCCGGATCGCCCGCTCCGTATCTGGCGATGGGGCATCTCCTATTTCAATCCGTGGAGGAATTTCAGAATGCCTTCGGCTTGCACGCTCAGACCATCCTGAGTGATATCCCGAATTACACGAACACTCAACCGATCATCCAGGTCAGCGAAGTAAAATTGTAGGAATATTTTCAAAAGGCTCCGTTGAGGTGGCTGCTCCGCGGGGCCAAACGGGAACGCAAAAGACTTGCACTCATTCAGAAGAAAGGTAAGCTAACAGCCGGGCCTTTGGGGACATCCGCGCCTGCTGTCCGCTGCCTAATCGTTACATTGCGACCTATCGAGAGGACACTGCTATGAAGCTTCTTCGTCGGAATGCACTTTGGTTTGGTTTGTTTGTGTTGCTGGCTTTTGCGAATGCATTGACCGCGCAAACGCCGACTGCCTCTCCGGCGAAGACGCCCGCGAAAGCGCCAGCACAGGCTGCCACGAAGCCAGCCGCGGCCAAGCCCGCGCCACTCGAAGTGCCGCAATTGAAATTCGAAAAGTACAAGCTGGAGAACGGACTCGAGGTCATCCTTTCCGAAGATCATCGCCTGCCGATGGTGGCGGTAAATTTGTGGTATCACGTGGGGCCGGCAAACGAACTCCCGGGGCGCACCGGGTTCGCGCATCTTTTCGAACACATGATGTTCGAAGGATCGCGGCACGTGCCGGGCAGTTCGCATTTTCATTTTCTGGAAGCCGCGGGTTCTTCGGACATCAACGGTACGACCGACTTCGACCGCACCAACTATTTCGAGACGCTGCCTTCGAATCAGCTGGAGCTGGCCCTATGGCTGGAGTC
>JBGQDD010000161.1:0-7373 GCA_041495665.1 Candidatus Acidiferrum sp. | reverse complement strand
CCGTGGCTGGCCATGGTGAGAAACGCGCCGCCGATCAGCCCGGACCAGAATGTATATTTCGTGGCAAGATTCCAGGAAAAATCGAGAAAGTGCAACTTGTGGCCCGCTGCGGCCGCCACTTGGGTTACTTCGCTCCAGCTGCCGGGAATGCGGTGCAGCAAAACGAAAAACGTCACCGCGCTTCCGGTGAGATAGAGCAAAAGCTGTGCCACGTCCGTCCAAATCACGGCTTTCATCCCGCCTTCGAAGGTATAGAGCACGGTGAGCGCGATCACGATCACGACCGCTAGCCTTTCCGATGTTCCCAACACGACGCTTACGACCAGCGCGATGGCCGAAACGCGCACGCCTTCGGCAATTGCCCGCGTGATCAGGAAAGTGCTGGCCGCGACCGCACGCATCCTCTTCCCAAATCGCTTTTCGATCAGCGCGTAGGCAGTGAAATACTCGCCGCGAAAATAGCCGGGAAGCAGCAACAACACGATCAGCACGCGCCCGATCAAATAGCCAAATACCAATTGAATGAATGTCAGGTTTCCACCGTAGGAGATCGCCGGCGTCCCGATGATCGTGAGTGTTGATGTTTCCGTGGCGACGATGGAGAACGCGAGCGCCCACCAGGGTGCCGTGCGGCCGCCCAGAAAATAGTCCGTTGCGTTTTGCTGCCCACGGCGGAAACGCATCCCCAGCGCCGTCACGCCGAGCAGGTACGCAATGACAATGGCAAGATCGAGCGGATGGATGCGCATCGAGTGTCTTTTCCGCCGAGCGCTTCAGGTGCTGCGGAAAAGTGCGTCGAGGATAGTGGCCTCTTGCCGCCTCGTCAAGAAGTCGCTGCGCTTGGCGTCAGCATTTTTCGTAACCCCCGCGGCGAATGGATTCTAGTTCGCCGTTTTTCACGTATGCTCTTTCCATGGATTACGTTCTGGGCTTCGATGGCGGCGGCACAAAGACGGAGTGTGTCTTGATGGACCCGGCGGGAAAGATTCTTACCCGCTGCTTTTCTGGGCCATCAAACCCATCGCGCGTGGGTGTGGAATCGGCCACACAGGAAATCGAGAAAGCGGCGGATCTTTGCTTGCAAGAAGCGCGAGTCGCGCGAACTGCGGTCGCTGCGATCGGTGCGGGATTGGCGGGCACGGGAAAACCGGAGATGAGGGAGCGTATGCGGGCGTCACTGGAAAGAGCATTCCCCGGCGCGGCCGTCAGCATTTTTACAGATTTGGAAATAGCGCTGGCGGCTGCCGGAGAAGGTCCAGTGATCGTCCTCGTCGCGGGAACCGGGTCTGCAGCGATTGGCCGGAATGCGCAAGGCCAAATCTGGCGCACCGGGGGACACGGTCCGCGGCTCGGTGACGACGGCAGCGCGTTTGACATCGGCAGCCGGGCGGTTGCAAGAGGGATGAAAGAACGAGAGCAGCGGGGGATGGACTCGGTTCTGGGAACGAAGATTCTGGAACAACTGGAATGTGCTTCTTGGGAGGAGCTGCAACAACGCGCGGCCGCGCAGCCAGACAGTGTATTCCCTTCGGTATTTCCCGTGGTCGCGGCAGCGGCCGATGCCGGAGATCCGGCAGCGCGTGAAATTTTGCTTCAAGCAGCAGGCGAATTATGCTGTTTGGTGAACGCCGTTGCCGAACATTCGGGCCAGGGCCGAAAGAATATCATGATTGTGAAAACGGGAGGAACCGTAGGCCGGTGCGCATTTCTTGATATGCAACTCGACGCGGCGTTGAAGCGGGTCTTGCCCCAGGCGCAAATCGGCGGGCTTCGAATGTCCCCCGCGGAGGCAGCGGCACGCGCCGCGCGATATTGAAATGCCCGAAGAAGGATCAGTTCGCGAACGCGCGCTCGTCGCCACCGGCGAAGAACTTGCCGTTCTCTTGCATCATCATTCGGCGGAGGTGCTGCTCGCGCTTCTCGATAATCCGGCGCTCGACGAAACGCAGGTTTGCCTGCTGCTGGAAAGAAAAACCCTCCCAGGAGAAATTGTCGAGGAAGTGGCGCGGCGCAAACCACTACTGAAAAGCTACCGGGTGAAGCGTTCGCTGGCTTTTCATCCGCGCACGCCGCGGCTGATCAGCCTGCGCCTTCTTCGCGATCTCTATTTGATGGACCTGGTGCAGATTGCGATTATGCCCGGCGTTTCCGCGGAGCTGAAGCGCAACGCCGAAGATCAATTGCTGGCGCGATTGCCGCAACTTCCGCTTGGCCAGAAAATCACTCTGGCGCGGCGCGGCCCGGCGCGCGTGGCCGGAGCGCTGCTCGCCGAAGGTCACACACACGTCACCCCGATCGTTCTCGACAATCCGTACATGACGGAAGCGCAAATCCTGAGAGCGCTCTCCCGCGAAAAGCTTCCCATTTCCGTGATTCCGGCCATCGTTCACCATCATAAGTGGTCGATCACTTACAACGTCCGCCTTGCTCTCGTCCGCCACCCTGCGGCGCCGCTCGCCACAATTCTTTCCTACCTTCCCGAACTCACGGTCTCCGACCTGAGGGAATTGGCGGCTCCCGGCATCGTCCCGGCGAATCTTCGCAAGTATCTCCAGGCCGAAGTGCAACGCCGCCTGCGCGCCAGCCAAAAAGCAGCAACTCGGAGCGCCCCCTCCAAAGATCCTCCCGCGCCTGACCGGGAGTAAGTATCAGCATTTCGATTCGTAGAGTTCGTATGTCGCCTGCGTGACTTCCTGGGCATCGAAAATCACGTTGCTGGGAACAAAACATGCGTCTCCGGCGTCGTAGGTGTTGTGGCGAAAGAAGGGGTATGCTGGCAACAGAGAAGCGGCGATCTCGCCCGAGCGCCGCGGTACGTAATCCCTGGCAGGGGGTTGCACCAGTTCTATGGGCAGTGGAGATCATCCCGCCCGGCGGCTCGAACGCCGCTGGGCGCCGCGTTACTCGTTCCGTGCCGACCTGGAGATCGAATGGGGTTCCGCGGTGCTGCGTGGGAGCACGCGCGACATCAGCGCGAGCGGAATGTTTATCGAAGCCGTCGATCCGCTTTGGGTGGGCGCCGGTTTCACCGCACGGCTGACACTCGATCGTCCCGTAAGACTCGACTGTTTCGTGAAGCGGATCGAGCCGGGGCGGGGCATGGGCGTATCCGTGGCCGTATCCGAGTCCGAAAGCCAGAAACTTTTCGAGGACCTGCTGTCCTCGCTCTCCAACACCGGTTCCTGATCCCGTTTTATACTGAATCCAATGACACGCTGCCTTGATTGCGGTTCCGAGCGGATGGCGGACCAGTGTCCTTCCTGCGGCCTGACTTCGGCAGCCGCCGAAGTCATGTTCCGCCGGCGATTGCTGAAGCGCACCGCGGTATTTCTCGCCGGTTCGCTGGGATTTCCCTACGTCAGTCAGATTTATCCGCCGCTCGATCTGGACATCATGCTGGTGTTCTTCGGCGTGCTCTTCTTTGCCGGGTTGGCTGTTGCCGTGGTCCTCGACCGCCGCGCGCGAAATCGCCGGGAACTCGAAGTGCTCAAGAGCGTGTACTCGGGATTCATTCCGTTGCCGTGGATTCTAGCCGCTACATTGCTTTTGAACGGAAAGCTGGACTCGCAAAAAAACGTGGCCTATCACCCTACGACCGTGGATAGCCGCTACAACATGCCGGGAATCGTCCGCGGCACGCGCCGATTGTTTGTTCATTCCTGGCGCGATGGGCAGAAAATCGAGCGGTTAGCGGTGGATTTCGACGACTACGATCGCTTTCGCGCTGGCGATGCGGTGATTGTGGGTGTCGAACCGGGCGCGCTCGGCATTCCGTGGTATTACGGCGTATATCGCCGCTGAAAAAAGTTTTCAGTGGTAAGTATTAACAGGGATTCACTATCTCGCGGGAACGGGATACTGCGTCAAATTAGTGTTGTGCATCACTTCGATCAGCCACGAGCCATCCGCCTGCTTTGCCATCACCCAATCGAGCAGTCCTCTGCGGTCGCCGGCGGGCTTCCCGTCGGCCGACCGCGCGCCTGTCATTTGCCAGTCCACATCCACGATAGCCAGGTCCGGCTTCAGGAACCGGATGCTGCGGATGGTTGCAGTTTGATGGCTGTCTTTGAAGTGGTCCGCAAACCTCGGCGCATGAAACGCTTCCACATTGCTCCGCCCCTGCGCGTGGACGCCCGCCACGTTCGTGAAATCCGCGTCCTCCGTGAAGATCAGTGAGAATGCCTGTGCATCGTGCGTGTTCCACGCATCGAGGAACCGGCCCAGCGTCTTCGCGATCGCGGCTCGATCTTTCTCTTCGCCGCGACCGCCCGTGCTCTGAGCTGCCGTGGCCGCAATGGCCGCCGACGAAACGACAAGTAAGAGGAGAAATAGAGTGTGCGAAATGTGCGTCGTTGACCTCCGCCGAGAGGACTTCATTTTATTCAATCGGAATCTCCTTTTTAACTTCCAAACACGTCACCCACTGTACGCCCGCTTCCGCGGATCGCGACAGTGCGAAACAATTGTCATCTTTACCGCATGAATACTTGCGTTGACCTGATCATACGGCTCTGACACCAACTTCAAAAAGGAAGTGTGGGATTAAGTCTTAAGTTGAAGAACGGAAACGCTGCGTGTTGATGGGGACGGCTCAACCGGCACGCACAGTATCCGCACTCATTGGCGCACGACTGTCATCCTCGTCTATCAGTGGACAAAATACCGATAAGTATCCGCTCTCCCACTTCCATTCGCACTCTCGAAACAACAAACCAAAAACCGAAAACTAGGAACTAAGAACTGAGAACTAAGAACTTAAAACTTACAACTGCAATTCAGTACACCGGCTTGCCGTTGACCAGGAGTGGGAGTTGCATCTCCAGGACGTGGCCATCCTTGCCGAGGCGAAATTTCACAAGTTGCATGCTGCGTAGATCGCGCACTTTCCATTCGGGAGTCTCGATCGGTTGATCGGGCTTATCGGCGAGCGACCATTCCACATCTTCGCCGTGCGGTTTCACCGTTTGCGGATCGATTTCGTAGGCCTCTTGCTCTTTCATGTCGACCAGCAAATAGCGCTTCCACAGGTGTACCAGCAGCAGCCCTTTTTTCTCCGTGTGATAAATGTTCCAGGACTTCGGCGCTTCGTCATTGAATTTTACGATCGCGAAAGCGACCGACTTCCAAAGAAGCTTCTTTTCAGCTGACTGTGCGCGAGTGTGAAGAGGCAATACGCAGATCACCAAAGAAAGAATAGCGAGGACTGCCGGCAAACTCCTGATTCTCAATTCCTAACCTCGCTGAACGATCTGTCGAGGAGCTTGATGGCTTCATCGACGTCGGGTTTGGTCGTATTCAGCATGGGGGCCATGCGGATGGTGTTGCCGTAGAGGCCGCCCTTGCCGATGAGCAGGCCGTTCTGGCGGGCGCGCTCCATCACTTGCGTGGCGGCTTCGGGAGCGGGCTCTTTGGTCTTGCGGTCCTTCACCAATTCGAGCCCCTGCATCAATCCCATGCCCCGCACATCGCCGATGAGCGAATACTTCGCCTGTAACTCTTCCAGTTTGCCGCGGAAGTACGCCCCGACGACATCGGCGTTCTCCAGCAAATGTTCTTCTTCAATCAGCTCGATGGTGGCCTTGGCCGCTACGCAGGTCACGGGGTTGCCGCCGAACGTGGCGATGTTCGCACCCTGGAACCCGCCGGCGATTTCCGGCGTGGTCACGGTCAAGCCCACGGGCACGCCGTTGGCCATGCCTTTCGCGCTGGTGATCATGTCCGGAATGACTTCCCACTGCTCGATGCCAAACCATTTCTTTCCGGTGCGTCCCCAGCCGGTTTGCACTTCGTCAGCGATGAACAGCGCGCCATATTTCTTCACGATCTTGAAGACCATCTTGAAGTATTCCTTCGGCGGAGTGATGAATCCACCGACGCCTTGAATCGGTTCGGCGATGAAGGCGGCGATGTTGCCGCTGGTTCCTGTTTGGATGAGGTTTTCCACGTCTCCCGCGCAGGCCACTTCGCAATCGGGATACTTCAAGTGCAGCGGGCAGCGATAGCAGTAAGGATTCACGGCATGAGAAATGCCGACGCTGATGACGCCACCCTTGCGATAAGGCGCATGCGCGGTAACGGCCTTGGCGAGCGCGGAGCCGCCGGAATAAGCGTGGCGCAGCGCCACCACGTCGTAGCTGCCGGTGGACATGCGCGCGAGCAAAATCGCGGCTTCGTTGGCTTCGGTGCCGGAGCTGGTAAAGAAGCTCTGCTGAAGATTGCCCGGCGTGATCTGCGCGATTTTCTCCGCCAGCGCCACGATCTGCTCGTTGGGATAGAGCGTCGAAGTGTGCTGCAGCCGGTTGACCTGCGCGCTCACCTTGCTGGAGATTTTCGGGTTGCAGTGACCCACGGAGACGGTCAGGATGCCGCCGAAGAAATCGAGATACTTGTTGCCTTCCACGTCCCAAATGTGTTGCATCTCTCCGCGGTCGGCCACCAGCGGCTGCTGGAAGTAGTTGGTCACCGAAGGCCACAGATATTTCTTGTGCTTGGCGACAACTTCTTCGCTGCGCCCGCTGCGGGCGAGGTGGGATGCAGGTACGAAATGTGCAGGCGTGGTCACGGATGAGTCCTCGTGTGATCGATAGGATGTTCTGAGTTTACGACGGGGCAGAGAGGGAGGCAAGGAAGCGGCGAAGTATGGAAGTAGTTGAGGCCATGAAACGGGGACAGCAGAGTTTGAAAGTCGTGATACTCTCGCCGTTCGAAAACATGGTGAATTGATATCGCGTGTCCCCGGAGGTGGTATGAGGCTCTTCGTCAGGTTTGTGCTGATTGCCAGTGTGATTTGTGCATGGAGCTTTGCCGCGCCGGAATGCAAGCCGGTGCTTGCCGGTGAGGACCTGGAGATGGTTCTGAAGGCCGACCACACGCTGGTCGAGGCGCTCGGTAAGGGTGACATGGCGACGGCGGGAATGCTATTGGACGCGGAGTTTAGCTGGACCGATCGGACAGGGAAGACGCGGACGAAAGCGGAAATTCTACCGGTATTGGCATCACTGGCTTCGGAAGGCGACTCGGATGTAAAGGTTGGGAGTTTTGGTCAAGTCATATTGATCCGCGGCAACCACAAAATCACTTCACAAAATGTGAGCGTGCGGTTTGCGCGCGTTTGGGTCAAGCGGGCCAAGGGCTGGCAAGCGCTCATTTATCAAGAAACGACGATGGCGGAAAAAATGCCGGCGACCCGCAGCGGATTCGGCTCGCCGAGCGGAGGTGCTCCGGTGGACTGCGAGAATCCCTGCAAGAGTGTGCCGTACCAGCCGGAGGGAGCGGCGGAGCAGGAAGTGGTGGCGATGTGGCAGGCGGTCGAGAGGACCGTGCTGACCAACGACGTGGAAGCCTGGATTCCCAATTTCACGGAGGACTTTGTG